>JAKLES010000045.1 GCA_022711575.1 Deltaproteobacteria bacterium
GCCAAAGTCATCGTCTTTGCGGGCGTGCACTTTATGGCGCAAAGCGCGGCGATTCTCTCGCCTCAAAAAACCGTCCTGCTGCCGCGCGTGGATGCGGGTTGTCCTCTGGCCGACATGGCCACTGCCGAAGCGGTCAAAAAAATGAGGCAGAAGGAACCGGACGCCGTTTTTGTGACCTACATCAATTCCACCGCGGAAGTGAAAGCCGCATGCGATATCTGCTGCACCTCGTCCAACGCGGTCAAGATTATCAAAACACTGCCGCCTTCCCCAAAAGTAGTCATGCTGCCTGACGGCAATCTGGCCCGCCACGTCGCATCCGTCTCGGGCAGAGACATTGTCGCGTGGGAAGGCTGCTGCCCTGTTCATCAAGCGCTGACGGCGGAAGCGATTGCAGCGCGTAAGCGGGAACATCCGCAGGCGCTGTTTGTCGCGCACCCGGAGTGCCGTCCGGAGGTCCTTGCGCTGGCCGATTTTGTCGGCTCCACGGCGGCTATTCTCCGGTTCGCCCGCGAGACCGAAGCAAAGGAAATCATCATCGGAACGGAAGAAGGCATTTTTGCCGAGCTGCAAAAACACAATCCGGATAAAACCTTTATTCTCGCCTCACCCGTGCTTTTCTGCGCCGATATGAAAAAAATAACACTGGATGACATCGAAAAATCGCTGGTGACGATGCAGCCGGTGATCACGGTTTCCCGGGAAGTCAGCCTGGCCGCTAAAAACGCTCTGGATAAAATGCTGGCGCTTTCTTAACCGGCCGTTGTATTTGTTTGGATGAAGTTCATTGAGAAAAATCATCGATAAAAAAATCCTCCCGGATGCCCCGGCGGTTCGGGAAATTCTGGAACTGCTGGAAAAAGAAGCCTCTGTCCTGGATGTTCACGGGCTGACAGGCTCTGCGCGTCCGTTTCTGACGGCGCTTTTGTTTGATCGCCTGCCCGCGCCGATGGCCGTCATTTGTCCCACAGCCAGGGAGGCCGCCTCGTTCGCCCGCGATCTGATTCTTTTTCTGGGCAAAGAAACCATGCTGCATTACCCGCCCCTGGATTTTCTTGCCATTGACATGTTCGCCCTTCAGCGTGAAGAGGAGCTGGCCCGTCTGAATGTGCTGACCCAGCTTCAGGTGGACAGCCGTAAGATTATCGTCACCTCTCTGGCGGCCTGCATGCAAAAAGTCATGCCCAAAGCCGAGTTTCAGCAGTATCTGAAAATTCTCTCGACAGGCGATGTGCTGCTGATGGAGGAGTTCCCGGCCCGGCTCCTGGCCGGCGGCTATCAGCGGGTCTCACTGGTGGAAAACCCCGGCGAATACAGCCTTCGCGGCAATATTCTGGATATTTTTCCGCCCACCGAGCCGGAACCGTTGCGCCTGGAAATGGCCGGTGACGAGATCGAAACGATCCGCCGCTTTGATTGTTCATCGCAGCGCTCGGGCGCGTCCGTTGACGCTTTTGTTCTCGGCCCGGCCGGTGAAATTCTCATTCACGAAGCCGGACTGCTTCGCGCCGTGCGCAACGTCAAACGCCGCGCCGAGGATCTGGACCTTTCGCGTGATCTGCGCAACAGGCTTACGGAAACGCTCCGGCAGCAATCCGCAACCTCCGTCAACCCAATCTTTCTGCCCCTGTTTTATGAAGACTATGATGAACAGGGTGGCTTCGGAGAGCAAAAGCTCTCGAGTGTTTTTGATTACCTGCCGTCCAATGCTCTGTTCATCCTCAACGATCCGCTGGCGATAAATCAGGCCGCGCAAAACGTTGTGGCCAACATCGACAAGCTGCTCTACAAGGCGAAAGCAAGCGGCAAGTTTTATCTGGAAAGCGCCGGCGTCTATCTGAGCGAGAAAACGCTCAACGCGCAGCTGGCCAGGTTCAGGCAGATCCGGCTTTCTGGCCTGACGCTGGACGATCCAAGCATCAAAAACCCCTCCGTGACGCTCGCGGCTTCCCGGGACACCCTGGCGGCCGAGCCGCTGGCCGGCGAAGTGAAAGAAGAAGCGCTCCTGCGGCATACTGCGGATAAAATTCAAAACTGGCTGGCCCAGGGGAAAACGGTTTTCTTCATTTCACCGACACCCGAAGACACAGCCCGGATGAAGCACCTGCTCGCGGGGTACAACCTGCCGGTGCGGATTCTGCCTGCGGACATTCCCCTCTTGACAACGCTCAATGATCCCGGCGCCGCCTCCGCGCTTTTTCTGCGGGAAGGAAAAATCTCCGGCAGTTTTGTCTTTGAAACACTGGGGCTGGTCTTTTTAAGCGAAGAAGAAATTTTTGTCAAAAAAACCTCCCGCCGCCGCTTAAGGCCGGTCCGCGAAGGGTATTTCCTGAAATCCTTCGGCGATTTGAAAGAGGGAGATTTTGTCGTCCACACGGATTTCGGCATCGGCGTTTACCGCGGCCTGCAAAAAATTACCGTAGGCATTATCGAAAACGATTTTCTCGTCATTGAATATCTCGATTCCGACAAGCTCTACCTGCCGGTCAACGCGCTGGAAAAAATCCAGCGCTATCTGGGACCGGACGGCTACAAGCCGAAAATCGAAAAGATGGGTGGAACCTCCTGGGACGCCGTCAAGGAGAGGGTCAAGAAGTCCGTCCGGGATGTGGCCGAGGAACTGGTGGCGATCTACGCCGCGCGCGAGGCGATGGAGCGGAAATCCTTCGCACCGCCGGACCGCGTCTATGAAGAATTCTGTGCGACCTTTGAATTTGAGGAAACACCCGATCAGGCCAGGGCCATTGAAGACATCCATGCCGATATGGATGAGTTAAAACCGATGGACCGTCTGATCTGCGGCGATGCAGGATTTGGCAAGACGGAAGTCGCGCTCCGGGCGGCCTTTCGGGCGGTGATGGACGGCAAACAAGCGGCGCTTCTCGCGCCAACCACGATTCTGGCCGAGCAGCACTACGCAACTTTTTCGCGCCGCCTGGCCGACTTCCCGATCCGCGTCGAAGCGCTCAACCGTTTCAAGAACGCCGCCGACATCAAAAAGATCCTGGCGGATCTCCGTCTGGGAAAAGTGGACATCGTCGTCGGCACGCACCGCCTGCTGCAAAAGGATGTGGCCTTCAAAGACCTGGGGCTGGTGATGATCGACGAAGAACAGCGTTTCGGTGTGACGCATAAAGAAAAACTGAAAAAAATGCGGACGCTCGTCGATGTGCTGACCCTTTCGGCCACGCCGATCCCGCGCACATTGCACCTGTCGCTTACCGGCATTCGCGATCTGTCCATCATCAACACGCCGCCGGAGGACCGGCAGCCGATTAAAACCTATGTTCTGGAATTCGATGAAGAGACCATCAAAGCCGCCATCGAGGCCGAGCTGGCCAGGGGCGGCCAGGTGTTTTTTGTTCATGACCGCGTGCGCTCCATTTACTCCATCGCCCATCTGGCGCAGCGGCTCGTCCCGCAGGCAAAAGTCGGCGTGGTGCACGGCCAGATGAAACCGGTGGACATCGAAAAGGCCATGTCGCAGTTTATCCGGCGTGAATTCGATGTGCTGGTCTGCACGACAATTATCGGATCGGGTTTGGATATTCCCTCGGCCAATACGATTCTCATCAACCGCGCCGACCGCTTCGGCCTGGCCCAGCTTTACCAGATCCGCGGCCGCGTGGGCCGGGGCAACCAGGAAGCCAGCGCCTATCTGCTGCTCCCCCGTGGCGCGCTGTTGTCGCGCGACGCCATGAGACGACTGCAGGCCATCAAGGAATTTTCCGAACCGGGTTCCGGCTTCCGTATCGCCTACAATGATCTGGAAATCCGCGGGGGCGGCAATCTGCTGGGCCTGTCGCAGGCGGGGCATATTTCCGCCGTCGGTTACGAACTTTATACCGAACTGATGGAAAAGACAGTGCGCGAAATCAAGGGAGACCCGGCGCCTGTCGAAGAAGCTCTTCCGGAAATAGCCATGGGAATTTCCGCCTTTCTCCCCGAAAACTATGTGCAGGACGTTCATCAGCGGCTGATTTTATATAAGAGAATATCGCATGCGGAAAATCCGGAAGACCTCGATGCGCTGCGCAGCGAGCTGGCGGACTGCTATGGCCCCCTGCCGCAGACGGCGGAAAATCTTTTGCGCGTGATCGGCATCCGCAATGTCTTAAAACCGCTCAAAGCCAAAAAAATGGGATACGACGGCAAATTCTTCTATCTGTATTTCCGGGAATCCTCCCCGATTGATCCGGCCAAAATCATCTCCCTTTCCCGCAAGAAAATGAAAGATTTGCGCCTGACACCCGACTTTAAGTTGTTTTGGCCCGCCTCGGGCGTCACGGCGCCGGAAATACTGGATCAGGCCGAAGGGCTCTTAAAGATGCTTGCCCAATAACCATTATCAAGATATGTTATGAACAACATGCAGTCACAGCGATTAAAAATTTGGATAAAACCCGGGCCGTTCCTGCCTCTGGTTCTTCTGGCGGCCCTGTGCCTGCTTGCCGCCTGCAGCCGGGAGAATGTCCCCCATCAACAGGTTGTCGCCACAGTCAACGGCGAAAAAATTTATCTGGATGAATACCAGAAGAGACTGAACGCTCAAAAGGGGCTGCTCTCCGCCCAGGCCTTGGCGGAGTCCTTGAATAAACAGGAGCTGCTGGACGAAGAAATTCTGGAATCCATGATCACGGAAAAAATTGTCCTCCAGCGGGCGCGGGAGCTGAACCTGTCAGTCAGCGATGCGGAACTGGAAAGAAAGATTCTTGATATCCGCAAAGATTACGGCGACAATTTTTTTAATTTGCTCACCCAGCAAAATGTGCGATATGAAGACTGGCGCGAAGAGCTGAGAAAAGAGATGTTGCGGGACAAGCTGGTGGCCGCCGACGTCAATGCGCAAATCCGCGTTTCGGAAGACGAAGCGGAAGATTACTTTAATGACCACCCCGGCCTATGCAAAAGCCAGGCGCGCGTTCGGGCGGCGCAAATCGTTGTGCGGGACCGGGAAAAAGCCGACAATGCCAAAACCCGACTGCAAAATGGCGAGGATTTTGCCCGGGTGGCGGCCGAAGTCTCCATCGCGCCGGAGGCCATACGCGGAGGCGACCTGGGCTTTATTTACCGGGAGAGCCTGCCGGATCCGCTGGACAAAACGCTTTTTCATCTGCCGGCGGGCAAAATAAGCCCGGTTGTGAAAAGCGATTACGGCTATCATATTTTCAAGGTGACGGACATCCAGCCGGCCCGCACAAGATCTTTTCCCGAATGCAAGGAAGATGTGATGGCCGATATCCGGGCCCGAAAGGAGGATGCGGCATTTACCCGGTGGCTGGATGGTTTGAAACTCAAGGCCATCGTAAAAAAGGAAACCCATAATCTCAGCCGGAAGAAGACAAAATAAATATTAAACGAGAGGGAGGAAACACCGTGAAATTTCTTAAAAGAGGGCTTGCGGCCATTCTGTTGATAGGACTGGCGTGCGGAGCGGTTGCCGCCGAAGTGACGGATCGCATCATTGCCGTGGTCAATGATGAGGTGATCACACTGGCCGAGCTCAACCGGGGGTTTGAACCCTATGCCCAAAATATTGAAGCCAACTATAAAGGGAATGACAAGGAAGCCACTCTGCAACAGAACAAGAAAGTCTTCCTGCAACGCCTCATTGATCAGCTGCTGATCGAACAACAAGCGAAAAAAGCGGGGGCGGGTTTTACCGCCGTATCCGATGAAGAAGTGATGAACGTGGTCCGTGACATGCTGGCCAAGAACAATCTCTCCATGGAAAACTATGTAAAGAAACTGGCAGCGGAAGGCAACAGCCTGGAAGCCGTGAAAAAAGAAATTCGGGGACAGATGCTGCGCATGCGGCTGCTGCGAAGAGAAGTGCAGTCCAAAATCGTGATCACCGATGAAGAAATCGGCGATTTTTACGACAAACACCGTCAGGATTATGAAGGAGCGGAAGCGGTGCGCATCAAACAGATTTTATTACCGGTGGCTGCCGGTGCGGACAATAAGACGCGTGAAAGCGTCAAAGCGCAGGCGCGGCAATTGCGCGAAAACATCTCGAAAGGCGAACCCTTTGAAATACTGGCTGCGCAATATTCCAAAGGGCCGGCGGCGGCCCAGGGCGGAGACATCGGCTTTGTGGAAAGAGGCGTTATGGTGCCGGAAGTTGAAAAGGCGGCCTTCAGCCTGCCCGCAGGGCAGGTCAGTGAAGTCATTGAAACGGAAATGGGATTTCACATCATCGCCGTCGTCGATAAGCGGGGGGCGGGGCTGAAACCGCTGCCGATGGTGCGCAACGAGATCAAAGCAAAAATTGAAGATGAGAAGGTCGCCAAAAAATATGACGAGTGGATGGAAGACCTTCGCAAAAAATCCTTCATCGATGTCCGGCTGTAGCAAAAAAAGCAAAAGGCAACATGGATTTTATAAGAATCAAGGGCGCGTCCCAGCATAACCTCAAGAACGTCAATCTGGATATTCCCCGCGACAAGCTGGTGGTCATCACCGGCGTCTCCGGCTCGGGAAAATCCTCTCTGGCGTTTGACACCATTTATGCCGAGGGCCAGCGCCGTTACGTCGAATCGCTCTCCGCCTACGCGCGCCAGTTTATCGGCCAGATGGACAAGCCGGAGGTGGAATCCATCGAAGGCCTCTCGCCCGCCATTGCCATCGAGCAGCGCGCGGCCAGCCACAATCCGCGTTCCACCGTAGGCACGGTCACCGAAATTTACGATTATTTCCGTCTGCTTTTCGCCGGAATCGGCGTCTGCCACTGTTACAACTGCGGACGGGAAATTTCATCTCAAACCATCGACAGCATTGTGCAAAGCGTGCTTTCCCTCCCGGAAGGCGAGCGCTTCAGCGTTCTGGCTCCTCTGATTCGCGGGAAAAAAGGCGAGTTTGCCAAGGAGCTGAAAAAACTCCAGAAGGAAGGCTTTGCCCGCGTCCGCATTGACGGCGAAATCCGTGACCTGGCCGAAGACATTGCGCTTCCCAAAACCAAACGCCACGATATCGACCTGGTGGTTGACCGCCTGGTCCTGAAAGAAGGCGTTCGCAACAGACTGCGTGACTCCGTGGAAATCGCCGCGAATAAAAGCGACGGCCTGGTCCGGATCGTCACCGCCGACGGTTGTGAAACACTTTACTCCGAGAAATACGCCTGCCCCGATTGCGGCATCAGCATGGCCACGCTGGCGCCCCGCGTGTTTTCCTTCAACACGCCCTACGGCGCCTGCCCCCAGTGCAACGGCCTGGGTTCGCGCATGCACTTCGCGCTCGACCTGGTCGTGCCGGACGCGGGCCTGTCGCTGCGCGAAGGCACCATCGCGCCCTGGGCCGGACGGAGCTCCCTCTATTACCACAACGTTCTGGATGCCTTAGCCACGCACTACAAATTCGACCTTAACATGCCCTTTAACCGGCTGCCCGAAAAAATCCAAAACGTTCTCCTTTACGGCTCAGGAACGGAAACGATTAAATTCTATTCCGACCGTCCGGGCAAGCGCTACTTTGCCCACCGTCCCTTTGAGGGCGCAATCAAGCAACTGGAGCGGCGCTGGCGGGAAACCACATCCCCTGCAATCCGAAACGACCTGGCCCGCTACATTGATTTGCGGCCCTGTGAAACCTGCGGCGGCGCGCGGCTGAAAAAAGAAAGCCTGGCCGTCACCTTGGGCGGCAAAAATATTTACGACCTCTGCCTGATGTCCATCCGCGAATGCTTTCACTTTTTCGAAATCTTGAATCTCTCCAATCGGGAAACGCTCATTACCGAACGCATTCTCAAGGAAGTTAAAAACCGCCTGCAGTTTCTACT
>JAKLES010000046.1 GCA_022711575.1 Deltaproteobacteria bacterium
TCCAGCTTCTGGACTGTGACGTGGAGGAACCCAACGCACATCTTTTTCTCAAGGGCGACAAAGTCAAAGATGAAATCGTAGAGATCCCGATTCCACAGGTGGATGAATCGCTTTGCGACGGCTGCGGTGAATGCAGCAAAATTTGCGAGTATCATGCCATCGTCACATTTGGAACAGTGCCGCTGATTTTTCCGGAGATGTGTCACGGCTGCGGCGGCTGCACATTAGTTTGTCCTCCCAAAGCCATCACGGAAGTCGGCCGGCGGATCGGTGTGGTTGAAACCATGGCATCAGAAAACATCACACTCGTTGGGGGACGTCTGGATGTCGGCGTGGCCATGGCGCCGCCCTTGATCCGGGCGGTCAAAGAGCGCCTGCAAAAGGCTATACCGGCCATTCTGGACGCGCCGCCGGGAACATCCTGCCCGGTCATTGCTGCTATTCGAGACACGGATCTGGTCTTGCTGGTTACGGAACCCACGCCGTTCGGCCTCAATGATTTGTCGTTGGCTGTGGACATGGTGCGGGAGCTTAAAATCCCTTTCGGCGTCATCGTGAACCGGATGGGATCAGGCGATGATCGCGTGCAGAAGTACTGTGAAAAAGAAAAGATTCCCATCACGCTTGAAATTCCCGACGACCGACGAATTGCCGAAGCTTACTCGCGGGGTGTTTTAATGGTGGACGCGCTGCCGCAATACCGAGAACTTTTTGAAAGCCTGATGGAAAAGATCTCTAAATTTGAAAAGAATAAAAGGATATGAGAAATGCCGACCTATGAATATGAATGCAGCCGATGCGGTCTGCGCTTTGAAAGGCAACAGAGTATGAATGACGAACCCATTTCGGTCTGCCCCGAATGCCAGGGCGATGTCCGCAGGCAGGTGAGCGGTGGAAGCGGCTTCATCATGAAATCGCAAGGCGCAAGCCGCCGCGATCAGACCAAAGGATGTTCTCTGGAAGAAACCGGCAAAACATGCTGCGGCGCAAGCCAGCGTTGCGGGCAAACGCCCTGTGGAGATTAGAAAAATGAGTTCAGAAAGTTTTAAATATCTATACGGTCCCGTGCCGTCGCGACGCTTGGGCCGTTCCCTGGGGATCGATTTGGCGCCTTTTAAAACCTGCACGTACGATTGCATCTATTGCCAGTTGGGACGCACAACAAATAAGACAATGGAGCGGCTCGATTATGCTCCGGTCAAGGATATTATCCGTGAATTGAAGGTCAAACTGACGGCGGCCGATACGTTCGATTACATCAGCATTGCCGGTTCAGGCGAACCGACGCTGCATGCCTATATCAACGAACTAATCGCGATGATCAAGAACATGACCCGTATTCCCGTGGCCGTCCTGACCAACGGCTCTTTACTGTATCTGCCGGAAGTCCGCGCCGCTTTGATGAGGGCGGACCTGGTCATTCCCTCGCTGGATGCCGGCGATGAAACGATGTTTCAATACGTCAACCGTCCCCATCCATCGATTGTCTTCGATCGGATGGTCAATGGTCTGATCGACTTCACCGCCGATTATCCGGGTCAGGTGTGGCTGGAAGTGCTTCTCGTTTCCGGCGTTACCGGCATGGACGCGGATGTCAAAAAAATTGCCGCTCTGGCAGAAAAAATTCACGCCAAAAAAGTGCAACTGGGCACGATATGCCGTCCGGCCACGGAAGAGTACGCCTGCGCGGTAGATGCGCGGCAGTTGAAAAAATTGTCCTCTCTGTTTACCAGCCCTGTGGAGATTCTTGCCGACTCGGTGCCCGAAGACATGACACTTACGGACGATACAGGCGCAACCGACGCCGACATCTGGAATCTGCTGGCCAGAAGACCCTGCACGCTCGTAGACGTATGCCAGGGCCTGGGGCTGCATCCGCATGACGCGGCCAAAAGACTTCAACGGCTCATTGACGAAAAGATGATTACGGCGCTGCGCGTGGAACACGATATATTTTACAAGATAGCTGAGAAACTGGAATGAAAGAACTGGTCATTATCAGCGGCAAAGGAGGAACGGGCAAAACTAGCGTTACGGTATCGCTCGCTGCGCTGGCGGACCGTCCCGTGATCTGCGACTGCGACGTTGATGCGGCGGATTTGCATCTGGTGCTGGAGCCCACGATTCAGGAAAGTCATGACTTTCGAAGCGGGCATGAGGCGGTTATTCGTGAGGCCGACTGTATCGGCTGCGGCATCTGCCGGAATGTTTGCCGTTTTGGCGCGATCGTCAATAATGCTGATTTATTTTCGGTCGATCCGGTCGCCTGCGAAGGCTGCGGCGTCTGCGTACACTTTTGCCCGCAAAAAGCTATTGACTTTCCGGAGTCTCTCTGCGGCAACTGGTATGTATCGGATACGCGCCTGGGACCGATGGTGCATGCAAAACTTGGCGTGGCCGCGGAAAATTCCGGCAAGCTGGTGTCGCTTGTGCGCGCTGGGGCCAAACATCTGGCGGAAGAGGAAAACTTCAAGACGGTAATCGTGGACGGTCCGCCCGGCATTGGCTGTCCCGTGATAGCATCCGTCACCGGCGCTTCGCAGGTCTTGATCGTCACGGAGCCAACTGTCTCGGGCGAACATGACCTGGAACGAGTTTTGTCTCTGACGCGACATTTTCACATCCCCACATCTATTTGTGTCAACAAATGGGACATCAACGAAGAGATGACGCAACAAATCGAGGCAAAAGCCAGAACCGCTGGCGCAACGGTTGCTGGACGGATCCGCTACGACTCATCTGTCACCCGGGCACAAATACAAAAGAAAGCGGTTGTAGAAATCGACGCTCCAAGCGCCGACGACTTGAAACAACTTTGGGAAAATCTTAATCTTCAGGAGGCATGATAAGTAGAATGGAAGTTATTAATTCGGACAATTATCTCTCAAAAACAAAAATAGGAGGAATATACCAAAGTGGAAAGTAAAAAAACTTGTGATTCATGTGGTGATACAGGTTGCTCGGCCAAAAAACAGGAGCAAAACGAAACTAAGGAAGAGTACGAGGACCGACGAAGGCTTCAGGCAAGGCTTTGCCGCATTCAGCATAAAATTGTTGTGCTGTCCGGCAAGGGCGGTGTCGGCAAAAGCACGGTAGCGGTTAATCTGGCTACGGCGCTTTCGCTTTCTGGCCTACGCGTAGGACTATTGGATGTGGATATTCATGGCCCGAGCGTACCCACCATGCTGGGACTGGAAAACGAAACCCTCCAAGGCACCCCCGACGGATTGCTTCCCATTACATTTGGCAGTATGAAAATTATGTCGATTGGTTTCTTGCTTAAAAATCACGACGATGCCATCATCTGGCGCGGTCCAATGAAAATGGGTGTCATCAAACAGTTTTTAACCGACGTCGACTGGGGGGATCTCGATTATCTGATTGTCGATGCCCCTCCGGGAACCGGCGACGAACCGCTATCGCTTTGCCAACTTATCCAGCCTCTTGACGGCGCGGTGATTATCACCACACCCCAAAAAGTCGCGGCGGTGGATGTCCGTAAGTCCATTAGCTTCTGCCGTCAGGTCCATGTGCCGGTACTGGGTATTATTGAAAACATGAGTGGGTTTGTCTGCCCGAAGTGCGGAGTAGTGACTCAAATCTTTCCTGAAGGGGGAGGCAAAAAAATCGCCGCGGATATGAAAGTGCCTTTCCTGGGGGCGATTCCGATAGATCCGGCCCTCGCCCAGTCCGGCGATTCCGGCCGTGTGTTCATCTACCATTTTTCAGAAACCCCGACAGGAAAAATCATGCAGGAGATTATCGACCAGATCACTGACACAGATAAAACAAATAAACTAAATTCTTAAGGAGAAACGACTATGAAAATTGCCATACCTTTAGCAGAAGGGAAGTTGACCATGCATTTCGGCCATTGTGCCAGTTTCGCACTGGTTGACGTGGACCCGCAGACAAAAACAATTCTTTGCAGCGAGGAAATCGCCGCGCCGCCGCATGAACCGGGCCTTTTGCCCCCGTGGCTCGCCGAACGAGGTGCAAGCGTGATCATCGCGGGCGGTATGGGACAACGCGCCCAGCAGTTATTCGCCCAGCAGGGCATTCAGGTTGTAGTCGGCGCCCCTGCCGAAACACCGGAGAAACTGATCACGGAGTATTTCGCGGGAACACTGCAAGTCGGAGAAAACGTCTGCGATCATTGAATAGGACGCATGGCGCTTACGATTTAACCAAAACGTTTTAAAATCTACGCTACAGGTTGACGAAATAAGTTCATAATGTATAATTCTGACATCTTGCCGGAATATTTTCATGGAATTGAAATAGTCTTTTTTCGGCTAGCCCTAAAAAAAGGAGGAGTAAAGTAATGGCGGAAACAGCATTAAAAGTTGTAGAAAAAGTTGAGATTCTAACCCTGCAGGATAACTACATTGAGATGACGGCTATGGACAACAACGCCGTTGTCACCCGCGCCATGCCTTTAAAAGATGGCGAAATCAAAGCCTCCATTCTGGCGGAACATGGTTTTTCAGCGCTGGTCAAAACGACGGTGGATGGCAAAACGCACACACTGCTTTTTGATTTCGGCTTTTCAGAAAACGGTGCGGCGCAGAACGTCACAACGCTGGGTGCTGATCTGAAGGAGGTGGAGGCTGTGGCTCTCTCGCATGGACATAGTGACCACACAGGCGGCATGGCCAGAATGACGGCGTTAATGGGAAAGACAAACATTCCTTTAGTTGTCCATCCGGCCGCATTTAAGTCACCGCGTTATGTCAAATTCGGCGAAGACTTTAAAATCCATTTTCCGAAATTGACACGTGACATGGTTAAATTAGCGGGGCTTTCCGTAATTGAAACAGAAAAACCCTACCCGATGCTGGACGACACCATTCTTTTCTTAGGCGAAGTTCCACACGCCACGGATTTTGAAAAAGGCTGGCCCCTTCCGCATTGCCAAAAAGACGGCAAGGAAGAGTGGGATCCTATTGAAGACGACTCATCCATTGTGATGAATTTAAAGGACAAAGGGTTGGTTATCCTTTCGGGCTGTGCGCACGCGGGCATTGTCAACACGGTTTCCTACGCCTCGAAAGTCACAGGCGTGGACAAAATTCATGCAGTGATGGGCGGATTTCATCTCTCAGGCCCATTATTTGAGCCTATCATCGACCGTACAACTCAGGAGCTTCAAAAACTGAATCCGGCTTATGTGATTCCCACACACTGCACTGGTCGCAAAGCGATTATGGAGATGGAAAAACAGATGCCGCAGCAATTTATTTTAAACATGGCGGGAACAAAACTGACTTTTGCGTAAAACGCGTGATTCATGAATTGTATCTCGTTGATTGAAAGGATTTTGAATGAAAGATAAAGCGTTTCAGGATTATTATCCGGATGATCTAAGCCACTGCTATGGGTGCGGCCGCCTCAACGAACATGGCATGAAAATAAAAAGCTACTGGGACGGCGAAGAATCCATCTGTATCTACCAACCTAAACTCTTTTACACGGCCGTGCCGGGTTACGCCTATGGCGGACTTATCGCATCGCTCATTGACTGCCACTCTACAGGCACGGCGGCGGCAGCCAAATACCGCGCGGAAAATCGTGAAATGGATACGCAGCCAACGCTACGATTTCTTACGGCATCGCTGCATGTGGATTATCTATTGCCCACTCCTTTGGGTGTGCCGATCGAAATTCGCGGTAAGGTTAAGGAAGTTAGGGGACGCAAAGTGGTCGTCGAATCAACACTCAGCGCAGGTGGCAATGTCTGTGCACGGGGCGAAGTTGTTGCTGTCCAGGTGCCCGAGCATATGATGCAGGCTCTGCTGAAAAAATAGCATCTTGAAGTAAAAATACCCTGCATTGACTTGAGTCAATGCAGGGCTTAACTATGCTATAAAACGTTATGAAATGAGGTTTTCTATCTTGAAGAATAATATTAAAATTTTTTATTTCAGTGCCACGGAAACAACCAAGAAAATCGTGACTGGGATCGCCGGAGGACTTGCTAAAAGTTCCGGCGGTAAAGCGGTCGTAAACCTTGATTTCACATTACCGGATAGCCGAAAGGAACCGGCGTCCTTCACCAAACAGGATATCGTCATCGCCGGCATTCCTGTTTATGCGGGCAGGGTTCCCAATATATTGTTAAAATATTTGAATACCGCGCAGGGAAATGGCGCCCTGGCCGTTGCCGTGGTGGTTTATGGAAACCGTCATTACGACGATGCGCTGATCGAGTGGCGCGATATTCTGGAATCAAGAGGTTTTAGAGTGATTGCCGCAGGCGCGTTTATCGGCGAACACTCCTTTTCCCGAATTCTCGGGAAGAATAGACCTGACACGCAGGATATGTCGTGTGCCACGGAATTTGCACGGCAAATTTATCAAAAGCTCACGGCTTCTCAAAGTGACAGCGGGGTTGTATCCGTGCCGGGAAAACAACCTTACCAACCTTATTACCGGCCGAAAAACAAAGACGGCAACCCTGTTACCATACACAAGGTCATTCCCAAAACCAGCATCGACTGCACCCACTGCGGCCTTTGCGTCAGCCTTTGTCCCATGGGGTCCATTGACGCAGATGATGAAGCCAACATAACGGGAATCTGCATTAAGTGTTGCGCCTGCATCAAAAACTGCCCGGTCGAGGCAAAATATTTTGATGATGCCAATTATTTACGACACAAACAGGAACTGGAAGTTGCATATTCTTCCCCTCGCAGGGAACCGGAGTTATTTTTATGAAAGAAATGCGCAATACATTGATTCCAATCAATGCACAGTCGATTAACGGCTGCTAAGAAGCTGCTTAAAAATAAAAAGATTTGTATCGAGCACTGATACGGTCTGCCGATGCATTCGAAAATTTCATCACCATACAAGAGGAGACACTTTATGACCAAAAAAAGAAAAATCATCGTCATTGGCGGATCGGCCTCCGGCCCCAAAGCGGCGGCAAAAGCCCGGAGAATTGACAACAATGCCGAAGTCGTCATTATGCAAAAAGAGGCAGACCTGTCCATGGCGTCCTGCGGTTATCCGTATTATGTCGGCGGGTTTTTTAACGACCGCAACATGCTTTTGTGCACGCCGACGGGTGTCGTGCGAAGCCCGATGTTTTACCTAAACGCAAAGGATATTGACGCTGAAGTGAACACGGAAGTAACAGGCATCGACACAAAAAATCATTCCGTCGCTTTCAAAAAACTGGCCACGGGTGAAACCGGCACGATGGCTTATGACAAACTCGTTATCGCCACGGGCTCTATCCCACGCATGCCGCCCGTACCCGGCGCTGACCTGACGGGCATCACGACGCTGCAATCCATGAAAGATGCAGATTTTCTGCGCAAGGTCCGCGATGAAGGCAAAATCAAAAAAGCCGTTGTCATCGGTGGAGGCCTCATCGGCATCGAAACGTGCGAAGCCCTGCAACTGGCGGGTATTGAAATTACTGTCATCGAACTGCTGCCGCAGCTGCTCACCTTTCTGGACATGGAACTCGCGAAACTTGTGGAGAACCATGTCAAGAGCAAAGGCGCCAACGTGATTACTGAAAATGGTATTGCGGCCTTTTTGGGCGAAAACGGAAAGCTTACGGCTGTCAAACTTCAAAACGGCACGGAACTGCCCTGTGAGTTGGCGGTCGTGGCCATTGGCGTGCGCCCCAATGTCAAACTGGCTAAAGAAGCCGGATTGAAAATCGGTGAGCT
>JAKLES010000047.1 GCA_022711575.1 Deltaproteobacteria bacterium
CCTTTGTAGCATTGATTTTGCGCGGTATTGCGTAATTTTGAGTATGGAAAAGTAAAATAAGAAAAAAGTGCAGTTTTCAGCTTCCCAAGCTGGACGTCGCCGGTTCGAGCCCGGTCGCCCGCTCCATTTAATATCAATAACTTAGAATGTTTTTTTGTTCGTATCAAAACTCTTCTAATAACAAATTCCAACCTTATTTCCAACCTTCAGCGCTAAAAAAGGGGTTTTTAGGTTCAAAGTTTTATTGCCGCCGATACGTGCTTCTGTTATGTTATTTCTAGCCACATTGCAACCTGCTCTCTCCTTTGGTTGTTAGTGGTTAGCTCCCGTTCGGCATGCGCACGTCGTTCGGGAGCGCCAATTTTGTAAAGTTAGGTTTTTTGATGCCGGGGGTGACAGATTACTTCTTTTTTCATTGTCATCTTGCCCCCCATGCGGACGTTTGAAGCCCCCGGGGTCTTCTCCATACAGACAATTTTTTAACTTTGGGGATTACGGAGAAGGGGGGTGGTGGGGCTGAATGATTGGATACTATTTCTTTAATGCCTTGTCTCTTTACGAAAAAATAAAAAAGCGGTTTTACTGATAAAAAGTGGACAAAAATTCTGCATCTATACGCAAAGAGTAACAGCATAAAAATGAAAAATTCAGCCTTCAATTCCTCTTGTTAATAATCGTTTGAATATTCAATAGTTCTATTTATTTACAAACCTGTTTCATCCCAATTTACACCATACAAATGAGACAAAAGGGGAAGGATGATAGTTACAGGGAATGAGTAATTTAGTTGACCATGTCGATACAAAAAAGACAAAAAGGAATTAATCCAACATAGCCATACGGGGGGAAAACTTTCAGATTTTTCGGTGATGCAATGATAAACCCCTCTCTAGGTGCGCAATATTTTTTTAAGAGGGTGTAGGATCAATGAGCCCTTCTTTCCAATCCTTTGTAGGCGCTATTCATACTTCTGATGGGATCAATTCCAAGGGTCACCCATTTCTTTTCTGACTCACGATAAAACTGAATTATCTTATTGGTGACAATCAACTCGCCAAGAAACTTGCGTGGCGTAAGGCCGTAATTTTCTCTGGTGTATCTTACATTGATATATGAACTAGCCATGTAAATACCTCCCGATAGATTATGTTTTGATCTGCCATTACATATATTGCAAAGCAAAGGCAGAGTCAATAGCCCCCGCCTTGCTAAAATTAAACTGATTATGTGTTTTGTTATTTCTTCATCTTCCGACTGATGCCTAACACGCAGTTGCCCTTGAGGCTGTGTTTTTCCCTCTTTTAAAATAAACGAATAATGCTATGATGATAATCAAAATATTTGTAAGGGGGTAATATGAACAGAATTATAGTTATTGTTATTTCTATGATCTTTCTTTTCGGTTGCGCCCATTTTCAGCCAGCATCACTTCTTAAATCATCGTCAACAGGAAATCTAACTGAAATTAAAGCTTATATCCAATCAGGCGCTAATATCAACGAGCAGGATCCACGCTACGGACGAACTCCACTCATGAATGCCATAGCCAATCATAAAATCGAGGCGGCAAAATATTTAATCCAAGCTGGTGCAAATGTTAATATAAAAGATCCCTATTATGGATATGATGCTTTAATAATCGCCGTAGAAATGGGGAATGATGGTCTTGAATTTATTGACTTGTTACTTGATAATGGAGCAGATATTAATTCGGAAGATCTGGGGGGATGGACTCCCATTATGCACACGCTGAATGCCTATAATACCCTTAATGCTGCACGTCTTCTGATAAAAAGAGGTGCAGATTTACGGGTAAAAGCTTCAACTTCATTTGAATCATTATATGATATGGCCCTTTATTATAAACAACCGGGCCTAGCGGCTGACTTTAAAGAAGCAATGGCAAACAATGGTATTATTAAATATGATTCAAAAATAGTGTTTATTAGAGAGTCAAACCCTTTAATAATTGGCGGTTATAATATTGAAATTGCCATTGATGATCGGACAATCAACATGAACATGAGCGAAGCGAGCAGCAATTACATAGACATACATTCCGGCAAACACGAGGTCATGATAAAGGGAGGCTTTTATGAAGGATCACACAAAATATCCCTTGATGCAGAACCTGGGAAAACCTATTATTTTGAGTTATACCGACGGGCTGGAAATGTTGCTGCGGCAATGGTGGGAGGCGTTATTGGCGGTGCAATTGAAGCAGCGGTCAAAGGCGACAAAGCCGGTCCTGTTGAAATCATTCAATTAGAAGAATCCCAAGCAAAGGAAAAAATGAAGGCATTAAAAATTAACAGATGAATTGCTGAAGAAAGTAAAGCCAGGGGAGGAATGTCACCTAACCCTGGCTTTATTTAATATTGTGGCGATTCAATTAAAAAGTGTATCTAAACCCACAATAGACATTATGGGATGCAAATTCCCACTCGCTTTGCGCGTCCTTGGGGTCTTCTGTAGCGAAATAGCGATATTTTAAATCAATGTTCATGTTTTTATTGATAGCGAATGCTACACCAACCCCAATCTGATAAGCAAAGACCGTATCCTCTAAAGACACATCTTCTATTTCTAAGCCAACTCTCGCCACGCCGATTCCGGCAGTGACGTAAGGTGTAACCGGACTACTGTTTACAAAATCGAAATAACCGTTTGCCAAGAACGACAAAGCTGACATATCGCTATTGTTCTGATTAAAAGTGGCACAGCTGCTTCCCACACAAACGCTAGCCTTATCCATTTCATTATACTGGTATCCGATTTCTCCTTCTACTCTAAACATCCCAAAGTTAGCCCCACCGGCAAAACTTGTTGCAAAGCCTGGGTCAAATTCCATCGTCCCATAGTCATAAGGTTCTGTGTAATCACTATCAGTCAAGAAAGACATTCCCAATTGACCACTAATATAAGGTCTTGGAGCAGCACTAAAGGAAACTACTGGAAGCATCAACAACATGAACAAAGCTACAACAACCGAAAAAGTTTTTTTCATGACTCAACTCTCCTTTTTTTAAATGGTTAATAGTTCTGGATTGAAATTTTCAATCCCTTCATTGATTAATGAATTCAATATTTGTATTTTGATTTGATATGACATTACTGTTTTGTAATTTTTCTACACCGATAGAATTGTATGTCAAGGAAAGATTGTCCATTAGATACTTTTTATCACGTCAAATGCTGGATACTTGTCAAACATCTACATTGCACCCCCCCATGCAACACTTGCGACCCCCCGTATCACTCACATAATACCGGACAGGCAATTTTTTTATTTTTATGCTTAAGTTAAAACTTAAATATTTAATATTATGATTTATTTGACACAAGAAGGTGAAATGTCAGTAAAAATAACCATAAATGAACAATTTAAACACTGTATAAAATAGCATCTAGATATTTAAATAATTTTTGATTTTACCGATTTTTGACATTTTTAAAATGTAACAAAATGTGACACTTTTAACGACTCAAAACCTTAGTGTAACCTTAGCGCGGTGAATCCCTTTTTTTTATATGGTCTATTAATTGTGTTTATTCAAAAACTTTAGGATGTGAATCTGCTTTTTTATGGTGTCCGAAAATTCAATGCCTGCTTTTGCATTTAAGATAGATACCTCTCGAAAGTGGATAATGACGAGCAACTTCTTTAGGATTAATGCATCTGCCGCAAATACTATCAAAGAAAAACGGATGGGCTTCTTCGTCTTCTTTTGGGCGTTGCCACTTCAGCATGGTAATTCCACATCGCTTGCATGTAACACGGATAGCTTGACCTTTTTGTTGCATGATTCACCCTGTACTTTATAGCTATTAACAGGAGACATTAAACCCCTATATACTGGCTTATATATTTACTCTTCACAAACATGAAGACGGATGTGAAAAAGTAAAGACGCATTTCGAAAAATCTCTCATGTAGCAATCACAAGGCTTTGAGGGCTTTCGCTTGCCATTGTATCGTCTTCACATTTATGAAGACGGGGAGTGTCATTTTTAACCCTGTCACCTTCACGTTTGTGAAGTTGTCCACTTCGCATTTGTGAAGTTGTTTTTAATTCTTTGCGTGCGATATTTGCCCGAATATAAAGTGCAGGTTGGAGCACTTTTGGCTTTTCAACTTTTTTAAATGCAGGTGTCCCGTAATCGCGCCAACGTTCGGAAAAGCGATAAATAGAACAATCCCTATCTTTTTCTTTGCTCTGATACCAACCGCCTTGGTGATAAACGTCAAGAATGCCAATTTCAACAAGCTTGCCCATATTTTTCCAATGTTGTGTTGCTTTCGCAATTCCTAACCCTATTGCTTCAGTATATGGGAAAGCAAAACCTTCATTTGTGTATATTCTTTTTTTACCTTTTTCTTCCCATTTCCGCTTCTGAAGACACCTCATGAGTGTCAAGATTGCTGATTTCGACAAGCAACGAAAAGCCTGCGAGTAATACATGTCCGCTTCAAGCCATATTTTATTTTTAATCTTTAATTTGCCTTGAATATCCATTTATCCAACCCTACCCATTGACTTCAGATTTTATGTTGCAAATCTCTTATAAACAAAAGCCGCTAGAGCAAAAGAAGGGATTCTTTTTGCCGTGCCGCCCTCATCTTTTCCATGTGAGCATTGGATATAGTTCTATTGGTTTGTTTCATCCGGTTTCTGTTATAGAACATGAACGGGTGAAGTGGGCATTTAGGCATTGCGCAATCATGCTTTCCGTCAGCATAAAAACCCATGCAGTCATAACAGTGAGCATTGACCGCCTGCTTTAAAGTCAATCTTTCCCCGGATAGATGTTTGATTAGTTCCTTCTGCCCACGCGCCGCCTTGCCCTGCCGCCGGATGTCTTTAATTCGTTCGTTCATGCCGACACCTCATCAAAGCTAATGCGCCGCCCTTCCATGTATGCAATCACATCTTCCGTCTTATAACGGATCGAACGCCCGCCCACTTTCAGATAAGGCAAACCCTTGCGCATGAATCTTTCATTGCGTAATGTTGAAACCGCGCGGCCTGTTAATTGTGACACTTCCTTTTCGTTCAAATACGTCTTTCCTAAAAGTTCGCTTGTTGCCATGTTATTTTCCCCCTTAAAGTGATTTACAGTTACGGGAAATAAAAAACCCGCAAGCTGTGTGCTTTGCGGGTATACCTATTACACAAAAAAGATAGCTAAGATACTGATTTAACAACGATATTACGCAGTATCGCCCTTCTTGCGCAGAAACGCCGTTTCTTCATCTTTTATTTCTTTTAAGTAATTCAAAACAGCTCTATCAGTAACGTCAAATTCCTTTTGTGCTTTTAAACGGCACTCCTTTCTACTCATGGTTTTCATCCATTCTTTCAATTCTTCTTTATGCTTTTCTTTTTTAGTGGTTCGCGGTTTAACGTTAGCTTTATTTTGTTTCATCATTTCCAGTTTAGCAGTCCAATAGCCCAGTGTTTCACATGATTTTTTTATTACAAGATTTTCCATCATTAAGATTTTTATCCTCTCTGTAGTTGTTGCCAATAAGAAATTATCAGGATCACATAGATAACCTAGATTCAGGCAATAAATTAAACACCTTTCTAAAGATTCCTTTTCACATATATTTGTCTTGCCTAAATCTTTGAACGCAGAGTTTAAAATATCTTTTGGGGGTGCTTGTTTTTCCAAAAGAGAAATTCTATCATTATTTGATTTACTGGTTCTTACGCGTATTTTAAACTGAGCGTTTCTTCTTAATTGATGAATTATTGATTCCATTTCTTCTTCTATTTTAGGAATATCACCATATTTTTCTATTGCTAATATACATTCGGATAATCTTTTCGCTAATTCCATTATTTGAATGGTGTGCCATATTGGTAATGCGTTGGGGTTTTGCAATATTAAATCTTCTCGATTGACCGGATTTGATTTTTCACTTTTGTTTTTTTCCATTGCTTTCCCTCTCACAAGCTCCCCATTGGTTAAACCGGGAAAACAGAAAAGGGGTTCTCTCTGCTTATCGGGTGCGCTCCCTATTCCCGGCTTTTTTTATTATGCCTGTTCTTCTGTCTGCAATTCAACCATGTTTGTATTTGTTGCCTGTTCGATAATCTGCCCTGCCAATGTTGAAGCGCTCTTCAATGCCTCATCTCTTAAGTGAGCATACCTTTGAGTCATGACCGGGGATTTATGCGTTAAAAGTTTCTGCAATGTATATAAATCAACTTGCCCACTGGAAGCAAGCATTGAAGCATATGTATGCCGTAACCCATGCAAGGCGCGAAAGTCTTTTGGTATGCCCGCCGCCTCTTTGATTGGGTTCACGCGTCGTCCTATATCAACAAAAGCATTCCCCTTTGATGTTACGAAAACATGTTCTGAAATTTCCTTTTTATTGTTTTTTGTGATTTCAGTTTTGGGGTGATTCTCTAGGACTTGCCGCGCCTGTTCATTCATGGGGATTTTCTGACTTACACCGCCCTTTGGATTTCTGATATTAATAAAGCCGCGCTGAAAATCTATGTCATTCCATTTCAGCTTGAACATTTCCCCGCGCCTCATTCCTGTAAATAGTGCAAGCCTCATTATGTTTGCCGCCTGTATATCTTTTGAATTAGCAATGGCAGTTAATAGTTTCTTTAATTGCTTCGGGGTTAAGTCTTCCGTTTTTTGGTTGTCAACCTTGATTGCATCAAGTTTGAAGGTTAAATTCTGGCATAATTGGCGCGATACGCCAAAATTGACAATCCGTTTAAGCAATGCAAAAACGTGCTTTACGGTTTGCGGTTTGTATTCCTTCATGAGCTTTATTCTTAAACGGTCAGTATCAAGCCTTATAATCTTGTGAGGTTCTTTATTACCAAAATCCGGCTTTAAGTGTTTTTCAAAGTTTGTCTTATCTGTGCTAAGCGATTTTAATTTTGGCCTATGCTCTTTGTATTCATCCCATAAGCGGGATAAAGTCATTTTCCCGGCCTCTGCCAGTTTAGCGGCCTTTGCTTGCTCTCTGATCTCTTTCCGGGATTGTTGCTTGCCGTCAATTCTAGCGCCTCTAATTCTACTGGCCTTTGCGGCGGTCATCTCATCAACGAATTGGCGGCCAACCTTTTCTTCATAGACTTTGCCGTTTTTCTTGAAGACGATATAGAATATCTTTTCCTCGCCTTTTGCGCTTAGACGCTCGCCTAGACGGTAATAAACACCCTTATATTCTGTCTTGCATCTTTTCATGACATCCCCCTATTAAAAGCTGAACGTTCAATTTCCAACCCAATTTCCAACCTTTGAGTTCAATATAGAGAAATTTAAAAGTAAGTCAAGGTAAATCTTCTATGCCTTTGTAGCATTGATTTTGCGCGGTATTGCGTAATTTTGAGTATGGAAAAGTAAAATAAGAAAAAAGTGCAGTTTTCAGCTTCCCAAGCTGGACGTCGCCGGTTCGAGCCCGGTCGCCCGCTCCAT
>JAKLES010000048.1 GCA_022711575.1 Deltaproteobacteria bacterium
GCTTTTTTCCAGATTTTCCAGATCAAGGATCCCGTTTTTATCCACGGGCAGTTCGGTGATTTTATATCCCTGCATGCCCAAATGCGAGCAAAGGGTGCGAACCGCCGGATGCTCCACGCGGCTGATCACGATATGTTTTTTATCAGGCCTTGTTGTCAGGGCAGACCGAATCGCGGCGTTGTCACTCTCGGTTCCGCAGCTGGTGAAAACAATTTCTTCAGGCAACGCGCCCAGAAGCGACGCCACCTGCTCGCGTGCGACACGAATTTTCTGCCCGACCTGGCCGCCGAAGGTATGCATGCTGGAAGGATTACCGTATAGGTCACGGAAATAAGGAAGCATGCCATCCAGCACGTCCCGGGCCACTTGCGTTGTGGCATTGTTGTCGAGATAAATGGTTTTCATTTAGCCGCCTCCTCAACCATAATATCCGGAGAAACAAGTTCTTTAAGCCGGTGTTCCACAAAGTTTTTCAGGGTGATATCCGACGCCTTACAGGTCGCGCACGCGCCACGGGTTGCCACAATCACCCGATTGCCGATAATATCGATGATTTCAATATCCCCGCCGTCTTGCTTCAACGATGGCCGGATTTCCCGCTCGATCGTTTCTTCGATCAGGCGGATTTTCTGAATATTGGTGAGTTTTGGCTTGCTCTCCGTTTTGGGCTCCGCCTTCACGCGCTCGATGATCTGGGCAATGGCATCCTGGCAGGAACCACAACCTCCGCCGGCTTTGGTATAATTGGTGACGTCTTCCACGGTGGACAGATTATTTTCACGAATGGCCCGCTCGATTTCTTTGTCCGTCACGCCGAAGCATTCACAAATAATTTTTGCGCCCGTCTCCAGCGCGGGAGCGCCCCGATAATTTTCCACCGCCTTTTCCAGCGCCTGCTTGCCCATGACGGAGCAATGCATTTTTTCATCGGGAAGGCCGCCCAGATACTGGGCAATGTCCTGATTGCTGACTTTAAGCGCTTCGTCAACGGTCATGCCCTTGATGATTTCAGTCAGGGCTGAAGACGAGGCAATGGCGCTCGCGCAGCCGAATGTTTTGAACTTGGCGTCCTTAATGCGTTTATTTTCATCAAGCTTGAAAGTCAGCTTCAATGCGTCGCCGCAGGCCAGCGACCCGACTTCGGCCACACCGTCCGGATTTTCAATCTCACCCACATTATGCGGATTAAGAAAATGCTCTTTGACCTTATCCGTGTATTCCCACATAAACGCTCCTTAAATCTGATTTAAATCAGGCTGTTTATTTTGACTATTCTCTTGCGTCTTTGAAATATAATTAAAATTAATCCGTTTCAATTGCAAGTAATTTTATAGTGTTTATTAACCAAACGATTAAACATGGATTTAATCTAAGTTAACCTGGACGGCTGCACAAAAGATCAAGAAAAAAAGGGACGCAGATCTGCATCCCTTTCAGTTTTATTGACCACAGAAGCTCAACAACTTTTGTTTTAAAATCTGGGTACAAATCGCATGTAGGGTAAAGTTATTTTCTAATCTGACACATCATGAAATCAAATAGAGCTGTCCGAGTCTCTCAGCTCATGCCTCTGGGTAGAGGAAAATCTCCCCTGAATGATTTTTCTACAGACACATAATTTCTTCTTCGGTTAAATCTTCAACCCGCACGGGATCAATACCCTTGATCATGGCAGCAAGCTGCTTGTTTGACACCTGGGGCCATGTATGTACGATACGAAATTTATTGTCTTTCGCCCAATTGATAAACTGCCAGGCGTAACATTCCTTACAGTGCTCCTGTTTTTTCTCGATGTAAGCGTTTCCATCGAGTCCCTCAAGGACCTTATGCTTGGGGCAATTGATATCGATGCAAAATGTTCCCGATTTGTACTCTTTGCTCATGTGATATTCCTCTTTTCTCTGGTACCGGCTTCTGCTGGCAACAACAGTTAATTGGCATATTGATTTTGCCTATGCCTTGCTTTGCTTTGTATTTGAAGTATAGGGAGTCCGTTTTTTCTTGTCAAGAAATAGTTTGCATTCCATGAGTGTTTCCCGCGATGGATTACTTTTCCTTCATGACAATGGAGAAAATCTGCTCTTTGATTTTCGCCGTGTATTCAAGGTAATCGAATGCCTCGTGATCAATAACATACTGGATGATGGTTCCCTGGATCAGGGATACGATGATGACCGATGTAAGTTGCACATCCACAGTCATGAACACACCCTTTGCCGCCCCCTCCTTAAGAATTGCCGTGATCTC
Source organism: Deltaproteobacteria bacterium (assembly GCA_022711575.1). Lineage (GTDB taxonomy): Bacteria > Desulfobacterota > Syntrophia > Syntrophales > Smithellaceae > UBA8904. The sequence continues at coordinate 2,248 of JAKLES010000048.1, forward strand.
GTCGCGGTAGCTCTGGAAAAGCTTGATATTCGCCTGACGGATGCGTTTGTTACGGCTGATCTGGCTCCAAAAATCGATGATCACGGAAAAATAAGCTTTTTCCTTGTTAAGCAGATCGAATGCCTCGTTGCAGAAGGCCAGCAACTTGTCTTGTGGCTCCTCGAGCACGGTGAGCGCCCTGTTGAGATTATTTTTGAGATTGGCGTTCATCTCCTTCAGCAGTGTAAACAGGAGCTCCTCCTTGTTCTTGAAGTAATAATGCACCAAGCCCGTGGACAAGCCTGCCTCCACGGCGATGTCCTTTATCGTGAACTCGTTGTATCCCTTCTCCCCGACAACCTTGTACGCCGCCCGAGTCAACTGGGCACGCCGCAGATTTACTAAATCATTCTTGTTTCGTTCATTCATAACTTAATCATACGCTTCCTTGCTCTGTGATAACGATGTGATCCTTCCCACCATTCCTGATATAGGGAAACAACTCTTATATGTCAAGGTCAGATCAGGTCCTTCAGGTCAAGCTTCCTAATCGTCCGAGGTGTGGGGATACCGTTTGCATCCCAACCCCTCAGTTTATAGTAAGCGGGCAGTATTTTACCGAGGGGCACCTTTGTCTTTGCGTTTCCGGGGATCTGTTCTTCATCGGTGAACCGCTTGGGCAGGGTATCGTCCTTAGCGGAAAATCCCTCACGGGTATTAAAAAGCCTCTCCAGGGTAAAGCCTCTCTCGCCCATCCGGGAAAATCGCCCGAAATCCATGTCCATACCTGTAGCCTGTTTTATGGCCTTGGAATGGGGAAGCATGGGAGGGTGATATCTCATTATCGAGGAAGGCATCTTTAAGATTAGCTCTATGGCTGGTTTGCCGTCGCGTAGCCCAGACCATGACCGACCGCTCCCCGGGGTTCGTACCCGGCCATTTCCATTCCTTTGGAGTGAGGAGCAAAATCTTCCCCGTTGAGAGATCGACATCCAGTATCCTGCCCGCGTATCCTTCATATTTGCTCGCCATATGATGAACTCCAATTGATTATTTGAATAAACAGGAACAACGCCCTATTTCTTATAGGCTTGATAGAGATCATGCGGACTCGCCGGAAGCGGCCACCTTCTCTATTTTTACCGGTACCTGCATCACAACGGCTTCCACCGGACATTCCCGGCTGCAGAATCCGCAACCGATGCAGGCCTTGGTATCCTTCAGGTATGGGAAAGCATCCACCCCTTTCTTCCGGGGCAGCTCTGAGAGAACCAGACAACCCACCGGGCAGGCATCAATACATATGCCACAGGCCACGCAGCTTTCTAACATGATATCCGGTTTGAGCCATCCCGATCGCTTGATCATCATGCAGGAAGCGCCTTCGGCATCCAGGACGGCGGCATGGGGACATATCCTGCCGCAAGCGCCACATTCGATGCATAAACTTGCGTCAATGGTGTGGGGTTTCTTTTTCTCGCCCGAAATGGCGACAGCCGGGCAGTTACGTGCGCAGGCACCGCAGCCATTGCATTTTTCCGTAATCGTATAGGACATGTCTGTTACCTCTTATTTTATTTTCAGTTTTCGCAGCGTTTCTTCTTTGGGCTTGCCGGTGGTCGTGTCCCATCCGAACTGATCCCAGTAACCGGGAGCGAGTTTTTCCACATCAACAAACCTTCCCTTGTTGGCCCCCTCCGTCTGGGGAACCTTGCCCAGGGCGCGACTGCTTATGAAGTTGTCTCTCGGTTCAACGCCATGTTTAATGTTGAAAGCCTGTTTCAAGGTCTGAATTCGCTCGCCTATGGCCATATATTCCTCGGGCGTTAACTGCCAGCCTGTTGCCGCATTGAGCCAGTCAAATGTCGGAACTCTTTTCACGCCGATAAAAAGGCCAAAAAGGCACATGCCGGCTCCATTGGCCAGACTCATGAACTTGCTGCACGCCGCAGCGGTTTGCGCCTTTTCCGGATTGATTTTGTACTTACTGGCTTTCGTATAGAGCAAGCTTGGTCTGGGCAGACCCTTCACGCATTTCCAGAGCTGGAACATTTCATAATACAGGTGGGCGCCTAGTGTATGACGGCCCGGCGACGGTTCAAGACTGTAGTGAACATTGAAGCCAGGATCATTCCGGCCGTCATGCATGGCCGGCTCCTGCCCCCCGGCATGAATAGCAAATTCGATGGCCCCTTTGCCAATTTTTGCGGCGGCGATTTTTGTTCCGTCGGCCAGGAGATCACCGATTCCCTCCCGGTTGATCATTTTTTTAATGAGGGCAACAAGTGACTCCGTATTCCCCCACTTTAACTCCAGACCGCCTGTATCTTCTTTGGTCAGAATGCCCTTTTCGTAACATTCAATGGCAAAGGCCGCTGTTGCGCCGGCAGATATGGTATCCATGCCGGCCCTGTTCAGAAGCTCGTTTAAATAAAAAATGCTGTCCAGATCCTCATTCATGCACAGGCCGCCCAGCGCCAGAATGCTTTCATATTCAGGTTTGTGGGTATGGGCATGCTGGCCTTTCGTGGCACAGATACCGCCGCATCCCAGAGGACAGGAATAACAATGATACTTCACAATTTCCGTATTTTTGATGAGATCGGGATTGATTTTTTTTGATTTCGCAAGCGGAAAATCGCGATTGGATCCACTCCAGTTTTTCAGAGGTGAGTCACCCATCTCGATAGATGCCTGGTTCATGCCGCCCGTGCCCCATTTCTTCAAAATGTTTGCATATAAGAGGCCGTCCTGGGGAAAAACAACGGGGGTCACACGCAGGAAACTCCCCACACGGGCAAACACACTCCCGGAGGTGAGAGGAAGCGGCATTCTAACCCACTTGGCGCAATGCCGGCTCAGGCGTTTCATAGCCGCCGGATCGTGAGCGCCGATTTGTTGAACGCCGTCGAGGACTAATGCCTTAAGTCTCTTGATTCCCATAACAGCGCCCAAACCTGATCGGGCGGCGATTCTGCCCTTGTCGCTACAGACACCGGAAATGAGGGAACACTTCTCTCCGGCAGGACCGATGACGGCTACGGCCGCTTTTTGGCCATACTGTTGTTTAAGGATTTCTTCTGTTTCGACAGCATCATGTCCCCAAATATCTGCGGCGTCTTTCAGGGTGGCTTTACTGTTTTTGATATACAAATAGACAGGTTTAGGACTGATACCCTTAAAAAAAATGGCATCAAAGCCGCAATGTTTGATCGCCGGGGAAAAGGTGCCGCCGCAATTCGCGTCACCCCAGCATCCGGTCAGCGGAGACTTGCCCACAAGAGTCCACCGGCCGGAAAATAAGCTGCCCGTCCCGGTAAGGAAACCCGAACAGAAACCGAGTATGTTTTCCGGTCCCAGGGGATCAGCGCCGGCGGGCATTCGATTGTAAAGGATATAAGCACCCAGACCCATCCCCGACAAATACTGTTCATAGACGTGGTCCGGTATTGCTTCCTCCGTCATGGTTTGATTCGACAAATCCACCATGAGGATTTTCCCCATGTAAGGTTTATTCATGATAATCTTCCTCCATTACTTTTATACTACATCAGATTCCATGCTGTGTCAAAACCGTCACGAACGGCCTGGGCGATACGGCCGACCTTACGGGCATCGCCGATGGTGTAAAATCTGGCAAAGTGCGGTTCAAGTTCTTTGGCCAGTTTGTTATTGCTGCGCACGCCTACTGAGAGGACAACATGATCGGTCTTCTCTTCCCTGTGTTGGCCGCTTACGGTGTTTTCAAGGATAATGCCGGCGGCGGTAATCCTGATCAGTTTATGGCTGGTGATGAAATCCGCAGCGTACGCCTTGAGCCGCGGGAGGACATCGTCCAGATGCTGAGAGTGCGCGCCTGGCGCGATCTGATCCATCATCTCCACGATGAGAATGCGGTTGCCGTCCTCGGCCAGTTTTTCTGCGGTTTCGAGGCCGGTCATGCCCGAGCCGATAATGGCTACCCGCTTCCCCTTGAGGCTGACAGTGCCATCCAGGATCTCGGTAACGGTGCACACGTGTGATTGTTTGACGCCTTCGATAGGCGGGGTGATGGCGCTGCCCCCCGCAGCCACAATGACGGCAAAGGGATCGAGAGTCTTAATGGACGCAAGTGTAGCCTCGGTGTTGAACCGGACCTCGGCCCCATTTTTCAGGGCGGCATGATACAAGTCGGTAAAGCACCAATTGATCTTTTCTTTTTTGGGAGGCTTGTTGGCCAACTGCAGTTGACCGCCGACAAAGGCATTTTTTTCAAAGACAATGGGCTTAAATCCGCGTAAACTTAAAATCTCAGCCGCCGAAAGTCCGGCCGGCCCGGCCCCGATGATTGCGACAACCCTGCCGGAACCGTTTTTCAGAGGTTCGGCGGTTTCGCGCTCACGTCCGAGGCGTGGATTAACGGCGCATTCGAGCGGCTCACCTTGCGCAGCATTGGCCAGGAAGGATTCAAAACACCACAGGCAACTAATGCAGCGCTTGATGTCCTGCTCGCAGCCCGTACTGGCTTTCCTCGACCAGGCCGGATCGGCCAGGTGTGGACGCCCCAGGCATACGAAATCCTGGTATGCTTCCCGAAGCTGGGCCTCAGCCTGTTCAGGTCTTCGGATCACATTGGCGGCCAGGACCGGCATCCTGACATTGTCCTTAATCGCCTTGGCCAGATTCTTGCGCCATCCCGTCTCATAAGAGATAGGTTCAAGCCAATAGTTCATGGTTTCATAATTAGCCGAGGAGACATCAATGGCGTCAACGCCGGCTTGTTCCAGACGTTTGGCAATCTCCACGCCCTGGGCCAGTTCAATGCCCTGTCCGGGCTTACCGATACAGCGGTAGTATTCGTCCACGGCCAGACGTACGATGATCGGAAAATCAGGTCCACAAAGGCGGCGGATGCCGCTGATAATCTCCAGGATAAAGCGCATGCGATTTTCCAGAGACCCGCCGTATTCGTCCATGCGCCGGTTGGTATGGGGGCTCAGGAACTGCTGGATAAGGTAGCCGTGGGCGGCATGTAATTCGACACCATCGCCGGAGGCAAGCTGAACGCGGCGGGCGGCTTGAATAAAGTCTTTAATCAGACTTCTGACTTCCCGTTTAGAAAGAGCCCGTGTTTTCTGCTTAGAATATTCGCAGGCCACGGCTGATGGCGCCACCACTGCTCGAACCAGGCCGGTCTCTGCAAATTTCTCAGCGGT
>JAKLES010000049.1 GCA_022711575.1 Deltaproteobacteria bacterium
CTTTTTGATTTTTTCGCGATTTTTTCAAAACAAAAACACGACTTGCCCTCGTGTTTTTGCGGATTGCTCGTTGGAAGCACTTTAATCATACCACCCCCACCAGTTTTGTCAAGAGGCAGTCTGTTTGTCCGGGTTAAAATAGCCGATAATCTTCAAATCAACTGGTCGTCCGTGCCTTTCGGTCACTTTTCCATATTTGTAATTTGCTTCTTTGATTGTCAAATGATTTTTGCCGACATGCGTAATAACGCCGACATGCCCCCATGGAAGCCCGACATTCATAATTGCGACACTTCCTTTGTCGGGCGTGTGGTCATTTATGATTTTCTTTTTGTCGGCGATCGTCCAAAGACCGAAAGGCAGGCGCGCAACGCGCGCCCGCGCTAATTTTACGCAATTCCACCTGTTTGGATCAGTAATATTTAATATTTCAGTGTAAGGTTTGCTCATTGTTGTTGTTTTTTATTTCGTCTAATTTTCCGCCAAAATACCAGCCAATCATGCCCGCCCAGATTGATATAACAAATTCTGAAATTGGCTTTTGATACCAAATTGACGCAAGCAAAAAACCTGTCGTGACTAAGATTAAAATTGCCCTTACACTTCCTTTTGGTAAAAATAGAGGTTCGTTTTTTGCCATAATTTTTTTTTTCGCGCGCCAATTTTATTTTTTAATTCTTTAGAAAAGAATCAAACTAACTCATTTACATATTAAAGTTTATATATAATATTTCATTTTGACCGTTGTAGGCACGCGCCCACTTCCGCATTTGCGATTTTTTAAAATCCGCAAAACGGAGTGAAGCGCGCCTACTGGATAAAGTCGTTTTTCATTTCGACCGGTCGCGGTTTAGAGCTGCGACAGCCCAGTGCAGGCCCGACAATAACTTAAAAACACGCTTAAAGGCGTGTCCGACAAGCAGGGGAAGTGGTCAAGCCTCCTTGTTCTTTTACTTCGCAAATTGTCCTAAACTTCCAACGAAGATTCATAGTTGTTAGTTATTGATTTATGAATATTTATATATTATACTAACATCATAAAACGCGCAAGTGTTTAACCTGTGGATAACTATGACCAATGTAATCAATATCAATGTGCCACCGGAAGCCGAGGAATTGTGGGCGAAGTCGTGCGTCATTCGTCCTGGTTATTGGGGCGATAAAGTGGACAAGAAAAATCACATTTGGCGAAAAAGAAATTTCCCCTCTTTGATTGCGCGTGGCGACTTTCAAGGCTATGCAAATTCTTGGAATAATTTGACTGCTTCTCAACAAAGCGATTGGGACGATGCCGGAGGCTGGGCGGGTATGTCCGGCTGGGATTTGTTTGTCATTGATTTTTCATATCGTCAAGAACAAGGAATTGCTGGAATTGCAACGCCAAATTTATACCATCAGTTTAAAGTAGGAAAATTAACAATACCCGCTTCAATAAGCCGTGTTCGTGTGCGACAAAGTTATTATACTCTGCCTGATACAGAAATTGATTGGGCTTTTAATGTTTTTTGTGCGCTTACTTCTCAAGGTGCTGGATCATATGCAAAAATGATAGTTCGTGTAAAAACTGGCTACATTATAGAAGAAACTGACGCTTATGAAATTATAGAATACGAATATGATTTAACTGAATTTTCCACGCTTTGGGATTATGTTTCCGATTCATACATTGACGGATTTTTGGGCAATGGTGATGTTTCATTTGAAATTGATGTTTACAAAATGACTGGTTCGTTGTATATTGACGGTATGGAATTGGACTATAACGGGTCTAATTATGCCCGTGATTTCCAGTGCGACCATGTAGAATTTAATTGGGATAAAATACTCTTACCGACTGGCGCGACTTGGCAAAGCGTCTATCCGCCGGACGGATTAGGAGAATAAAAAAAGTATGGGAGATTTTCCAAATGCAATTTATTCCCCTCGCACGATTGAAAATCGTCCGGGTGTGGTTTATGACGACAATGACACAAAAACTTTTTTTGCCGAAGATCATCAACAAGTAACGGGTGAAGTCGTGGCGATTGAAAATGCACTTGGCGTAAATTTGGCAAATTTAGGGCTGAATGGTTGGCTTTCATTGGCGACAATTCCAACGCTTCAATCATCAGATGATCCTGTTTATGTTTTGCGGTTCGCGGCTGATATGACGGCAATTATCGGTTTAGGCAATAGAATTAAATTAACTCAACACGGAAGCGTAAAATATTTTATCGTCGTCAAAGTCGGCGCATATACAGGTGGTAATACTGATATAACTGTGTATGGTGGGACAGATTACGACATGGAAAATACCGGCACTTACCCCGTCACTTTACCGTGTTATTCGATTGCAAAAGCCCCTTTTGGTTTTCCACTTGATATTGATAAATGGACTGTTGAAACTACAAATACTAGTCTTGATACGAAGGCGTCACCAACTCAAAATACTTGGTATAATCTTGGTTCGCATAGTATTGTCGTTCCGATTGGTTCTTGGTTTCTTGGTTATGCTGTTGCTGGAAATGGAAAAATAACAACTGCTGATTTAGCTATAAAGGTTAGTCTTTCAACTTCAAATAATAGTGAGAGTGATTCTTCTTTAACTGTTGCTGCCTTGTCTTATTCTTATGTGACTGTTGGAAACTTTTTTCAAAAATTAAAAACATATACATCAAAAACAACTTTGTATTTGAATATAATGACAACAACTGCTTCTTTAACTGCTTTGTATTTTAGGAATGATAGACAACCATTAAGAATTTTTGCTATATGTGCATATTTATAAATCTAAAAAAAAACTTTTTTGAAAAATGACAAATTTACCACCGGAAATTACAATCGGAAGTTTTAGCCTCATCGGAGTATTGACGGGGTATATTTGGAACAAACAAGCAAAGCAATTAGGCGATATTGAAAAACATATAGAAAGTTGCCCTTTTCCCTGCATGAAGTCTGATATGGCTACAATGAAAAATGATATCCAGTGGATTAAAGAATATATGAAAAATCAAAAAATATGAAAGTTTTTGGCCCTATGCACAGCGATAGCGCGCACGGGACATTTGGCGGGTTGTTGACTTTTTCGGAACGAAAAAGCGGATCGCAAGTGCGTTTTCAAAAAAAGCAAAAAGATGTTTCAACATCTTTGCGCGAAGCGCAAAGAGCAAAGTTTTTGGTGGCAAAAGATATGTGGCAACTGCAAGATTTTGGAAAAATACAGTTCGGTTATAATTTAGCTGGTGGAAAAAATGTCGCAATTTCAAGTCTGCCGATTGGAAAGCGCGCCCCCCAATTTGCAAGATTTGTTTCCGATGTATTAAATTTTTATTTATAAAAAAAACAAGCTATGACACAAGTTATAATCGGGCGCGAATATCCGCAAGTCGTAACCCCACTTATTCAAGAAGCACAGCACAGCATTGACATTTTAGTCTTTGATTGGCGGTGGTATGCTTCTGAGCCAAATTCAAGTGTGCAAAAATTCAACACATCAATTTTGGAAGCTTCAAGCCGTGGCGTCAAAGTTCGCGCTTTGGTTAATAATAATATCATGCCTACTATTTTACAACTTGAAAAGTTGTCAGTGAAGCGCGTGGGCTCGAAAAATTTAATGCATGTCAAAATGATAATTATTGATCAAAAAATTCTTGTGGTCGGCTCTCATAATTTCTCAAAACGAGCATTTGAAATCAATCACGAAGTTAGTTTGCTTGTCAATGACGAAACTGAAATCCAACGCTGTCGCAAGTATTTTGAAATGTTATGCCATTTGTAGAAGTTGGACAATATATCCCCGCTGACACTTTGCGAAAAAGAATGGGTTTGCCTAATGGTTTTGGCTGGCTTCGGTTCGGCTGGTCTGAATTTGGCGACGATAATTATTATCAAGGCGTATACCAGCAAAGACGCAATCGAAAATGGGACGGCATTGACGGCTTCATTATGACAAGCGGGCCGAGAAATTTTATAATGAAACCTGCTTGGCCTACGCAACCGGCGAGCGTTGCGCGTGACGCGCAACAAGCCAAATTTTCAACTGCGCTGTCAATGTGGCAGGCCTTGACAATAGAGGAAAAAAAATATTATAATACAATCGCAAGTAGGAGATCTCGTCGGGGCTATGATTATTTCATGTCAAAAACGCTGAAATCTTTATAGTAGGTCGATTCAGCATTTTATAATTAACCCAAAATTTACTACTATGTGTAAAGTCACTGGACCAATGCACTCTGACGGGGCTTCCGGACAATTTGCAAAAGCTATGGTTTTTGCAGGTTGGAAAGGTGTGTCTTATGTTCGCAAATATGTTATTCCGGCTAATCCGATGAGCGAAAGCCAAGGAGATAACCGAATAATTATGGGCGGTGTGGGACGCGCTTGCGGTAAAGTTTCCGTGGCCGGCTCTTTCAATACAAAGCTTGGATTGAAAGCTGTTATTCCTGCCGGACAGAGCAAACAGTCATATTTGGTAAAATACATAATCGACCACTATCTTGCGACTGTGACCGCTTATGAAACTGAACTTGCTGAATTGACTGGCGCAACTGCCTACACTGCTTGGCAGACTGGCGCAACTGCAAAAGGTATCGCGAATTTTGATTTAGCATACGCAACGACTGCCGCTTTTGATCGCGGTCTTGGTATTCGTTTGCTTTACAAAACAGCGCAAGCCTTGGGCTTCACTGGTTCTGCTTTTACGGTTACGCTTTCAGCGATGACCGGTGCAGACATTGACGCTTTCGTTGCTACTCTGTAAAATTGCAAATCCCTTAGAAAACCGCCGAAAGGCGGTTTTTTTTTGCCTGTGGATAACCTTGCTTGCAAGGGGGCGGGGGTGGTGGTATAATCAAAATATAATTATTAAAAATATCTTTATGACAAATCGAGTTGTTGAAGATGTGATTTTGACCTGCGACATATGCGGGGACAAACTCAATGCGCGCTGTCGCTTGGTCGAGAGCAGACGCACAAAACAACCCCGGATTATAAGCCGGCCGGAATTGTTTTGTGAAGCGTGCGACAAACCTTTTAAAATGATAAGCAGATTTAAAAAACAATATGCCCAAAAGAAAAAGCAACAAAATTAAATATGAGAGCGTCGAGCGTGTTTCACGCTGGAATTTGTGCCAACAAATTACGCGTTTGCTGTATGCTTCTGATCGTTCCAATGACGAACTTGCGAAGCAAGTGGAGGAATTGGAAAATGAATTATTGAATAAATGCAATTAAAAATTATGCAAAAAGATAAACAATTTTATGACCGCTTTTTTACAAAATATCCTGTTGATGTTCATGATAACAGTGTTCGTTTTCGCGCTGTGGTCGAGCTTCTCGGTGGAAAGTGTCTCGATGTCGCCTGTGGAACGGGAACTTTATCAAAATATTACGCTGGCGATTATACTGGTGTTGATGTTTCTGATGTTGCTATAAAAAAAGCGAAGCAAGAACGAAAAAAAGACGCTCACTTTTTCCAAGCGGATTTTGCCAAAGACGCTTTTGTGCTGAAAGAAAAATTTGATTGTGCTTATTTGGGCGAATTTTTGGAACATATCGCTGACGACAAAGTCGTCTTTTCAAATCTGAAAGATTTGCTCAAAGACGACGCCCGTGTCGTCGTTAGCGTGCCGAATGGTGAGCGAGTGCCGGACGAAAGCCACTGCCGGATTTTTACCGTTGCCAGTATTAAACGCGATTATGCCAAATATGGCAAAATAACTTTTCACAACTGGGAGGGATTTCACGACCGCATTTTGTTCAGCATTGATTGGAACAAGCCGGCAAAAGAAGAAATGACGCTCGTTATGATTTGCAAAGACGAAGAAAAAGGAATCGAAACCGCGATTGTTTCTGCGTTGCAAATTGTCGATAAAGTTGTCGTGTCTGTGGACGAAGCCACGACCGACAAAACAAAAGAAATTGCGGAAATGTATGCGGACGAAGTCCGCACGCACAAATGGGAAAGCGACTTTTCCAAAGCGCGCAACGAGGCAAGCGTCAATGTCAAAACAAAATGGATTTTGTTTTTGGACGGGCATGAATACATCGAAAGCTTGGGTGGTGTGCGGGAAAAAATGCAAAAAGATGTGGACGGCATTTTCGTCACGATCAGAATGGAAAATAAAATGACTTTTATGTATCCGCGCATTTACCGCACGGGCTTGCAATTCAAAAACGCTGTGCACAACTTGGTTGAGTGCAAGCGCAAGCTTGCCGAAACTGGTTTTGTGATTGTGCATGACCGCGACAACTTGCAAAGCAAGGAAGCCGCCGAAAGGCGGAACGCCCAAAGGGCGGAAATGATGCCCCGCTTGCTGAAAGCGCAGATCAAGAAAAACCCGGAAAGCGCGCGGGCGCATTTTCACTTGGCAAACTTCTATATGACGGAAATGAAATTTGCCGAAGCCCTCAAAGAATACAAAAAAGTGATAAAATACAGCTATTTTCACGACGAGGTGTATATGGCATATTTGCAGGTTGGTCGGATTCGCTTCCAAAACGGGCAAAATATCCGCGCTCTGTTCAATTTTAACCGCGCTGACGCGCTGATTCCTGACCGCTGGGAGTCCGGACGGGTGCTTGGAGGGTTTTACTTCATGCAAGGGCATTATAAGAACGCTCTGCGCTTCTTGATTCGCGCCTTGGGGCAAAACAAGCGTCATTTCATGTATGAGCCAATGGAAAAGAACTTGCCTGAAATTTGGGACATGATCGGCCATTGTTTTGCGAAATTTGACCGCAACGAGGAAGCGTGGGAAAGCTGGAACAGAGCCAGCGAACTTGAAACAGACGAAAAACGCAAGGCATTTTTCAAGAAAAAAGCTGACTTGGTCGGATCGCTGTGCGGGAAAAGCAACGAGCCACCAGTCAAAATTCCTGTCGAGGACAGAAACGAGGCGCAGTGAGCAAGACAAAAAGGAAAGTCTGAAAACCTTGGTTTTCAGCGGGGTTTGGGGCAGAGCCCCATTTGTCCGGCCCGTGCTTTCGGGCGGTTTTTTCCGACCAGCAGGGCGGAAAAAACCAAGAGGCCGGACATTGTGCTTTTTCGTTCGCGACAGCGAACAATCAAAAAGTGGAGTTGAAAAGCCCCCAAGGGCTTTGAAACGACATCAAAAAAAAAGCCACCTTGCGGAAGGGTTTGGGAAAACCACATCGCACGACCAACGGGAGTTCGATGGGGTTTCCCAAATTGAGAAAAGAGCAGGCAACAAAAAAGCAAAACAGCCGAGAGCGCGCCCGACCCGACGGGAGGGAAGCGCGCTCTCGTGACTGTTTTGTTTTTTTGTTCTGCTTCTTTTTGAACTCCTTTTTTGGGGGGGTTGGTGGGGGGGCTTGCCCCCTCCGCCCTCAATCCCAAATCAAA
>JAKLES010000005.1 GCA_022711575.1 Deltaproteobacteria bacterium
ATGCCCCAAAAAATATTTAATACGAAAACAAGAAAAAAAGAAATACTCCAACCGATCAAAGAAGGCGTCATTGGTATGTACGTTTGCGGCATTACAGCCTACGATGTCTGTCATGTCGGTCATGCCCGTGCCGCAGTGGTGTTTGACGTGATCTTTCGGCACTTGAAAGCGCGCGGCTACGACGTGACGTATGTTAAAAACTTTACCGACATTGACGATAAGATCATTGATCGCGCGAATAAAGAAGGTATTGGTATTGCTCAAATAGCCGAACGGTATATTCAACTGCATGACGAAGATATGGCGGCGCTCAATGTTATAACCCCAACCGTGACGCCGAAAGCCACCGAACACATGGCGGATATGATCGCTCTGATTTCAACACTGGAAAACAAAGGGATTGCTTACGCTTTGGACGGCGATGTGTTTTTTGCGGTCAACGGCTTTCCCGCCTACGGTGGATTGTCGGGACGTCATCTGGATGACATGATGGCCGGTGCCCGCGTGGACATCAATGACAAGAAAAGAAACCCGCTGGATTTTGTCCTTTGGAAAAAGAGTAAGGAAGGCGAGCCATCTTGGGAAAGTCCGTGGGGAAAGGGCAGGCCGGGTTGGCATATTGAGTGCTCGGCCATGAGCCGGCGTTATCTGGGTGATACTTTCGATATTCACGGGGGTGGCGAAGATCTGGTTTTCCCGCACCATGAAAATGAAATCGCTCAATCCCAGGCGGCAACGGGGAAACCCTTGGCCAATTACTGGATGCATAACGGCTTTGTCAAAATCAACGCGGAGAAGATGTCCAAGTCGTTGGGGAATATCTTCCCGGTGCGGGACATCATCAAACAATATCATCCCGAGGCCCTGCGCTTGTTTATGCTCCAGAGCCATTACCGCTCACCGGTGGACTATTCGGATACGTCACTCAAGGAAGCGCGAACGGCGCTGATTCGCTGTTATACGGCCCTGCAACTGATGAAAGAAACTCTGTCAGGGTTAGCTCAAGGGGAAGAGACGGTTCTGCCTACCAAGCCGGAGTACGTCAGTAAATTAAACGATTTGAAAGATAAATTTGACGCCGCGCTGGATGATGATTTTAATACGGCGCAGGCCCTGGGATATGTTTTCGACGCTGCCCGGTTGATCAATAATGTGACGACTGCGGAAAAGAAGATGCCCCTGCCGGCCAAACGGGTTATCCTGGAGACTGCAACAGGCATATTTAAGCATTTTGGCTCTGTGCTGGGTGTTTTTCAGTCTGACCCGGATATCTTTTTTCATGCCGACCGAAATATTGAAGTCGGGAAGCGTGGTCTGGATGTTTCCCGAATAGAAGCGTTGATTCTAGCGCGGCAAAAGGCTCGTGAAGAAAAAGATTGGAGCCGGGCTGATGAGATTCGCCAAGAACTGGCTTTGCAGAATATTACTTTGAAGGATTCAGCAGGCCAGACAACCTGGTCGATCGAGTAGGAAGTAAGTCTGCCGATTTTCCACGTCCAATTCATAAAAGTATTCTTGATATTTCTTTCCTGATTGCCGAAATATATGGAAAATAACGGGGGTAATGGTATATACTTCCTTAAATTGAAGTCATTCTTTATATGAAATAAAATACCTTATTTACGGTGAGGCTGAACATGAAAAACATATCCGGTAAATGGCCAGTATTCGTCATCATAATCCTTGGACTTTTTGTTATTTTTGGACCGTATTCCGATAGCAAGGTTTCCGCACGGGACAAGAACATCTACAAAGAGATTAAAACATTCAACGAAGTTTTGGATATGGTGCAGAAAAACTACGTGGAAGAAATAGATTCCTCTGTTTTGATTCAGGGCGCAATCAACGGCATGATAAAATCTCTTGATCCCCATAGCGCGTTTATGACGCCGGACGTATATAAAGAACTGGAAGTGGAGACGCAGGGGCGCTTTGGCGGAATCGGCATTGAAATTACAATATTGAAAGATGTTTTGACCGTTGTCTCTCCCATTGAAGATACCCCGGCATTTAAGGCGGGTGTTAAATCCGGTGATCAGATCATCAAAATCGATGGCAAGTCCACAAAAGACATTACGATCATGGAAGCCGTGAAAAAGCTGCGCGGCCCGAAGGACTCGAAAGTCACCATTACGATTCTGCGGGAAAATATGACACAGCCTAAAGACATCGTTTTGACACGGGCGGTGATCCAGATTAAAAGTATCAAATCAAAAACATTTGATGACCATATCGGTTATATCCGTATTGCATCCTTTCACGAGCGGACATCCGATGATCTTCGCAAAGCGCTGGCTGATGTGAGTGCGAAAACAACTCCTATGAAGGGACTGGTACTCGACTTAAGGAATGATCCGGGCGGACTTTTGAATCAAGCTATTGAAGTTTCCGATATTTTTTTAAAGTCGGGTATGATTGTTTCCACCCGTGGTCGAGCGAAAAACATGGAAACCAAAACAATGGCCCGGGATAATGGTGGCAAGGAAGTTACGGTTCCCATGGTTGTTCTGGTGAATGAAGGTACGGCGAGCGCGGCGGAGATTGTGGCGGGTGCGTTACAGGATAACGGGCGGGCGCTGATTGTGGGGACACAGACCTTTGGTAAAGCGTCCGTGCAAACGGTGATTCCACTGGAAAACGGTTCCGCACTGAAATTGACGACCGCCCGGTATTACACACCCAACGGCAGATCGATACAGGCCGAGGGGATTAAACCGGACATTATCGTAAAGTTGGTAAAGCCGTCCGAGGAGCCTGAAAATCCTCTGGAGGAAAGACTTCGGGAAAAGGATCTCAAGGGACATATTAAACCGGCCAAAGAAGACGGTACGCAGCTTGAGGAAAATAATAAAGTCGACGATCTCAAAGAGGTCTCTGATTTGACTAAAGACAATCAGCTCAAGACGGCCATTGATATTTTAAAAAGCTGGCATATCATGAGAAAGAATCTGACCAACTGATGCCGTTTCCAGAGGGGCATGGATATTGTCAGCCATGAAAAAGAAAAAAAGGAACAATGTATTAACGGCAGTTTTAGTGACAATGATTGTCTTGTCCATTACTGCGATAACTTACGTGATACTGTTTCATCAGGAAGAGACGGGGTTGGTTAAGCGGGTGCCAGCGCAGAAGAAACAAACGGCGCAGCCGAAGGCGAAACGAGCAAAGCCTTCGGTAAAGACTTCGGCAAAAGAGCCCAATATTGCAAATGAAAAAATTCCGGTACAACCTTCCATAAAAGAAGCACTTAAAAAAGATACGCAAGTTCTTCCTGCGCATAAATCTGTAGTGAAATCTCCTGAGAAAGAACAGATTGTTATTGCTAAAATAACACCCCCTCGTCCGCTGTTAAAACAGGTAGCCATTATAATTGACGACATAGGTTATGATATGGCGCCGGTGCGTGATCTTTTGAGCATCGACGCAGATATCACGTTTGCCATTTTACCGCTTCTTGCCCACTCACGGGCGGCGGCGGATATATTGCACAAGGCCAATCGTGAAACATTGCTGCATCTGCCCATGGAGCCGCTTTCCTACCCGAAAGAAAAACCGGGCAGCGGCGCTCTTTTTTCGGATATGAATGATGAAGAACTTGTCTTTCAGATGGAAAAAAATCTGGCTTCCGTTCCTTATGTCGTCGGCGTCAACAACCACATGGGTTCCAAATTTATGTTAAATGAGAGGAATCTCGTGACGGTTTTTAATCAGTTGAAAAAAAGAGATTTATTTTTTATCGATTCACGGACAACCAATGGTTCAAAAACAACGGCGGCTGCACAAAAAGTTCATTTAACCATTGCGTCACGCAAGATCTTTCTGGACAATGAGCGCAACTATTCAAAAATTTATCAAATCCTGATGGATGTGGCCGAGGCGCCGGCCGGTAACTCGATGCTTATCGTGATCGGTCACCCCTACCCCGAGACGATTCGGGCGCTTAAAGATGCCCATAAAGTCTTTCGGGAAAAAGGTGTATCAATTATCCCTGTCTCAAAACTGATAAAAAAGAAAACATCGGAAAGCGCATCCTAATAAACGATTTTTTCCAGGATGCAGGCTTTGAGGGCAACCATACTCTATGCAAAAAAAACTCATCAATTTAATAACCTGCTGTTTGCTTCTTCCCGCGATATTTTCCGGCTGCGCTTCTTGGTCAGTAGGCCGTTCATTATCTTATCCGTCTGCTCCGGAAAAATATTCCGGGGCGGCCGCCTATCATTATTCGCTGGCTGTTTTGTCGAGGCTGGATGGCGATTTAGGGGGGGCTATCGATGAACTGAAACAGGCGCTCTCGCTGCAACCTGATTCACCTTATCTTAGCACCGAACTGGTTTCAATGTATGTTGAGAACAGTAATGTTGATCTTGCCTTGTCTCTAGGTGAGTCATCTCTGGCCAAAAATCCCGGTAATACTGAACTGCGTTCGATTATGGGTGGTTTGTATTTTAACTTACGTGAATATGATAAAGCGATTCGGGAGTATCAGACCATTATCGAGATAGATCCGAAGAATCTGGTTGCTTATTTGTATCTGGCGACTATTTATGCCCAGGAAAAAAAGTATGATTCGGCGGAGAAGGCTTATCGAAAAATGCTGGCAATAGATCCTGACAATATTATCGGGATGTATTATTACGCAAAAACATTGACCCAAATGAACCGTTGGGCGGAGGCGGAGGCTCTATACCATAAAATAACTTTGCAAGGGCCGGCATTTGAAGCGGCCTGGCTGGGGCTTGCCGCACTTTACGAAACTAAAAACAAGTATGATGAAGCCATTGGCGTTTATCGCCGCTATTTAGAGATCAATCCCGCCCGGATCAATTTCCGAGTGAAGATTGCAGATCTGCTGGTTAAAGCGAATAAGCAGGGAGCGGCGGAAAAAGAATTTCAGGAAGTTTTGAAAATGGATCCCGCCAACCGGGAGGTGCGTACCGCTCTGGGGCTCTTATACTACGATATGCGACGATTTGATGCGGCGGCCGTTCAATTTTCGTCTCTTCTGGAGACAGCGCAAAATGACGACAAATTGCATTATCTTTTAGCCAACGCTCTGGAGCAAAAAGGTGATTTGCCTGCGGCGCGGGTGGAATATCAAAAAATATCTACAGTGTTTGAATTATATGCCAATGCCCAGATCCATACGGCAATGATTTTCAAGAAAGAAGGCAGGCTCGATGACGCCATCCTGGTCCTGACCCAAGCCATCCAGAAGAAAAACGATCAAGCCATTTTATATCTCTATTTATCATCGCTATACGAAGAACAGAAGAACTTTACGGTGGCTGAAAAAACAGTACTGGAAGGCATTGGGCGCTTTCCACGCAATGCGGATCTGCATTATGTCCGGGGTTCAATACTGGAGAAAATGAACCGTTTTGAGGAAAGCATCAAATCCATGGAAGCCGTGCTGGATATTGATCCGCAAAACGCAGACGCACTTAATTTTATCGGTTATTCCTATGCTGACCGGGGGATTCATCTGGACCGGGCCGAACAAATGATTATCCAAGCCTTAAAGATCAAGCCGGACAACGGATATATTCTAGACTCGTTGGGCTGGGTATATTTTAAAAAAAGTCAATACGACAGCGCCCTGAAATATCTGAAAAGAGCACGGGAGCTCTTGCCGGATGATGCTAATATTATGGAGCATCTGGGAGATGTTTATTTAAAAATCGGACAGGATAAAGAGGCGCTGGACCAATACCGGAATGCCGTAAAAATTGATTCTGACAACAGTACGCTGAAAAAGAAACTCGACGATCTGATCTATAAAAAATAGAGTCGGCGAAATCTGCGTCAAATTTTCTTAGAAAGTGCTTTTGACATGTTTGATCGATGTTTTCCTTGCAAGCGAATCCTGATTGTTTTGTTGCTATCGATGCTGGCTTGCGGATGCGTCGGCAAGGCCGTTAGAGGGTCTGTTATGCCGCCAAAATCTTTAGAGCTCATTAGAACTATTCATGAAACGGACAGAATTGTCGCTACTGTGCGGCTTGATCTGATGACGGCCCAGGGACGTTATCCAATAAAAGCCGCGTTGATTTTGCAGAAGCCTTCCTACTTTAGACTGGAAGTGCTGCCGGTCATTGGCACGCCGGATTTTTTTCTTGCCGCGTCATCGGACGCAATGAGCATCTTCATTCCTTCGCAGGGCGAGTTTTATACAGGGAAACCCTCTGCCGAAAATTTGGCGCGATTCTTACCCTGGGCTTTTAATATCGAAGATATTGTCACTATTTTTTCCGGAGCCTACCCGCCGCTCACCGGAAACAAACTGTCTTATGAAAGTTATGTCGAAGATCATGTATTGCGGGTTTTGATGACGACCTCTACAGGTGCTTCGCAAACCGTCTGGATGAACAAAAACGGGACTATCGCAAAACTAATCCGCAACGGAACGGACGGCAAAGAGATTTACCAGGTTTTGTATGAGGATTATGAACCGGCGAGCCGTCTGCCCGGAAGAATCATTATCGAAATGGTGGATCACATAACGTCCGTTACTGCAACATTCACGGATGTTAGGATAGAAAAGGCGACGGATCTGTCGGTTTTTGAATTGTCTGCGCCGGTGGGAATGGAAATAATCAAACTGGATTAACGACTTTGAAAGGTATCTGGGAGAAGCGAAAAATTCTTCGCCTTCCACGAAAAGACGGATTCTGAATTCCATGGTCGTTGCTTTGGTCGGCAGGAGACGCTCTAATAAAAAAAGGGGCTTCATGGCCCCTTTGGGGTGGGGATTGTAGGGCGCTACTTGATTTCTTGAAGTTTGGTACGCGCAATATGCGCCTGACTTGTATTGGGATAATCCTTAATGACCTGCTGCAGAAGCAGCTTGGCGCTTGCCTTATCGCCCAGATTATGAAAGGAGATCCCTTGCTTTAACAGGGCGTAAGGGACTTTATTGCTGCTGGGGAATTTTTTAGTTACTTTTTCATATTCCAGTATGGCTTTTTCATATTTCTTTTCAAAAAAATAACATTCGCCAATCCAGAACTGGGCATTATCGGAGTACTCGCCAGACGGATAGGCGGCCAGGAAGCCTTGAAAGGCTTCTCTGGCTTTAGGGTAATTGCCGTTTTTGAAAGTCTGATAGGCCGTCGCGTATATAGCCGCTTTGCCCTGTTTGCCTGAAGGATCCTTGGCTAAAGCGGAACTATCGATGTCGCTTGCTGAATCTTTTTTGCTGATTTCCAGAAAATTTTCAATAAAATTGATTTTCAAGAGCAGACTGTCAATCTTTTCCCTGTCGTCTTTGTCTCGGGACGTCTCCTTCTTCAATGTTTCAACTTCGCCGCGTAATTGCTGGACCTGATCGCGCAGTTCCGTAAAGTCCGCGCTGGTATTGGCCTGCCCTTTACGCAAGGAGGCCAGAGTTTCAGTATTTTTCTCCTGCTCTTTTTGCAGCGTAGCGATCCGGGTATTTACAGCAACAACTTTTTCTTCCACCTGCTGGTTTAATTCCGAACGGACCATCTTTAAATCGGAGGATGTCGCGCAACCGGCAACTGCAAAAACAACAACTAAAAACATCAGATAAAGAGAGTTTTTCAAAGCCATCTCCTCTGTTAATTATTTTAAAAGAAACTGTACGCGTCTGTTCTGCGCCCAAGCTTCTTCAGTGCTGCGGGAATCCAGCGGGCGTTCTTCGCCATAGCTGATGGTTTCAATACGCGATGCATTGATCCCCAGATTCTCCAGATATTGCTTGGTTTCCTGCGCCCGTCTCTCTCCCAGAGCCATATTGTATTCAGTGGTTCCTCTTTCATCGCAGTAACCTTCAACAACGATGGTGGCGCTGCTGTTCTTTGTGAATATTTCGGCGTTTGCTTTTAATATTTCACGAGCGTCGGATCGGATATTGGATTTGTCATAATCGAAATAGATGTTCTGTATGTTCAAGTCGTTGAGGGCTGCTGCATTCTTTTTTTCTCTGGCTTCTTTCGCGGCCTGGGCTTTTAGAGCGGCTTCCCGTTCTGTCTGTTCTTTCGCTCGTCGGGCGACTTCATCATCTGTCTCTTTGACCGGCGCCGCCTGTGCGGATACTGCCTTCTGTTCCTGGACACTCTCATCCTTAACAACTGCTTGTTTTTCCGCACAACCGCTGAACATTGCTAAACCAAATGAAAAAACCATTAATAATCCAATCAGTGTTAAATATTTTTTCATGATATTCTCCTTTCGGTATGAGTATGGATCGTTCACAAGTTGTGTTGAAGCTTCAACATAACTTGCCTTCGAACGTCAATAAATAATATAAAATTCAATGGCATACGATGTTTTGATTACGGGGATTCCCGGTAACCTCTTTGCTTTTCAATGTTCTTGTCAAATTTTATAGTGACCATGATGTTTTCTATACGGCAAAGGGTGAAAAATAACAACCCCAACATCAAATAAATTTTTTATTTAAATCTGGGTGACCAGGTTGGCATAACTAAATAATCTTTGCTTTCCTTGAGGATGCGCGCATTCAGACCGTTTGAATTCATAATAGTAAGGCGGCTTCTTGAGCCTTGCCGGGAACAGAAAACAATTTGTCTGCCGGAAGGAGACCAGGATGGATATTCATTATCCGCAGCATCAAATGTCAACTGCATAAGATTGTGGCCTTCCTCGTCCACGGAGAAGATTTGATACTTATGATTGATGAGGCCTTCATAAGCAATTCTGCCGCCGCGGGGAGACCAGGAAGGAGATGTATTGTAATTGCCTTCAAAAGTAATTCGTTTAACGTTGTTGCCGTCCGTATCCATGATAAAGATTTGCGGTGAACCGGAGCGATTGGACACGAAAGCGATTTTCTTACCGTCAGGCGACCAGGTTGGAGAGACATCAATGGAATAATTGCGGGTTAATCGCTTAAGCGTCATCGTGTCAATATCCAGGACATAGATTTCTTCATTGTCGTCCTTACTCAGTGTCAGCAATATTTTTTTGCTGTCTGGAGAGAAGGATCCGCATAAATTAAGACCTTTGAACGAAGAAATTTTTTTTTCTTTTCCGGTTTTCAAATGACGGAGATAAACCTCCGGTCTGCCGCCTTTGTAGGACGTGAAAGCAAGGTATTGACCATCAGGCGACCAGCGCGGCGCCGCGACAATATTTTGATGATTTGTTAGATTTTTCAGGTTGGATGTGTCGTAGTCCATTGTGTAAATGTCAGATTGGCCATTTTTTTTGATCACGAAAGCCATTTTCGTATTGAAGTCGCCTTCATCTCCAGTCAGCGCAAGCAGAATATCGGCGGCGATGGCGCGGGCCATCGCCGGCAAATCGCCGGTTTTACCTGAATATTTTTTATTAAAAAGAAGCTGGCCGCGTGTGACATCGTAAAGACGGCTCTCCACGATAACATCATTTTGGCTGGTGATTATATCGCCACGCAGTAGAAAATCCGCGCCAATGACGGACCAGTCGGAAAAACGGATGGTTTCTGGAGTTCCTGGTTCAAGGCCTTCCAGAAAACTTTTTTTGTCTAAAACATTAAAGATTCCAGATAGGTCGAGATAGTGTCTGATGCTGTCCGCAAGAGCGGTATTGAAATCAGAAGATGGGGCTGCACCCCCTTTTTTATTTTGAAAATCACAAATTGCTATGGGGAATTGTTGAAAACCGGGTGCGTCAATATCAATATATACCTTAGCGAATGCTGTGTTATGCATGCAGCTGACACATAACAAAATGAAAAAGATGAGGAGCTTGAAGAAGGATTGTTTTTCCATGGTTATGGCAGAACCTTTATGGTTGTCTAGCGTAATTCAGCGGAATGAAATCGGATACCGATTTCAATGGAGCGACTGTTCACCCATCCCGTCAGTGGGGGGAAGGGTATTGATTTTTTAACGGCTCGCAGCGCAGACTCGTCAAAATAACTATTACCGGAACGTTTTTCAAAGCCGATATATTCCAATGCGCCGCTTTGCGCAATTCTAACCTCAATAATAGTTTCCACATTGTTTTTGGGCATTAGCGTGGCAGGTAACGTCCAATTTTTTTTTATTTTCGACCAGATAAAACGTTTGTAGTCGTCTGCTCGCGATTGATTTTCACCCGAAGAGTTTGCGAAGGTGCCCGGGGGGTGAGACACGGGCGGCGCTTTACTCGTCTTGTTGTTTTCCACGCTGGAAAGTTCTTTTTGCTTGATGGCACTGATTGCTTTTTCAATGTCCGGTTTGCCGGTTTCGTCTTTTTTAATGAGGGGTGCAGATTCCGAATCGATAGGTTTACGCTTCAGAATTAAAGAGTGGGCCGGTTGTGATGTTTGGAGCAAATTCTTGGGCCCGGATGCCTCCTGTGACGACCGTAAAACTTCGGGACCCACCAATGCGACAGAATAGGAAGCGCCAAAAGTTAACTGCCTCGATGCACCAGGCACGGTCATGATGATGGCTGCAATAACAATCAAGTGAAGAAGCAGGGAGGCGAGAAACATGTTGTAGGGAATGCCGGTATTGCCGAAGGGGTTCTGATGGGGCATCCGGGACGTCATTTTATACCCTCGGGCGGTTCGGTAATCATGCCGAGCTTATCGACGCCCGCCTTGCGTATTTCCGACATCACTTCCACCACAAAGCCATAGGGAACATTTTTGTCGGCGCGTAGGAAAACCTCCCGGTCAACGCGTACG
The DNA here is from genome assembly GCA_022711575.1 of Deltaproteobacteria bacterium. Taxonomy (GTDB): domain Bacteria; phylum Desulfobacterota; class Syntrophia; order Syntrophales; family Smithellaceae; genus UBA8904. Next base: position 10,643 of record JAKLES010000005.1, read on the forward strand.
TCAAAAATTGCGGCAAGCTTCGCGTTGAGATCCTGAAGCGGCATCCGGGTTTTGTTCAAGAAAATTTCTTTGTTTTCGTTAATGCTCAAGACCAGTTTTTCTTCCGCGAGATCGATGCTTTTTGATTTGACGCGCGGCAGGTTGACATCAATGCCCATGGAAAGCATCGGCGCGGTGACCATAAAGATGATGAGGAGCACGAGCATAACGTCAACCAGCGGCGTGACATTGATTTCCGCCATAGATTTTCTGTCGTTATTTCTTGAGCGTGTTAGTCTCATACCCTTTAAGCCGAAATAAAATTCATTTACGAATGAGATAACGTTCGACGATATTTAAAAATTCGTCGGCAAAGTTATCCATTTCCTGAACCATTGTTTTGGATTTATTTAAAAAATAATTATAAAAAATAACGGCCGGGATGGCTGCGGCCAGTCCTGCCGCTGTGGCGATCAGCGCTTCTGAGATTCCGGGAGCGACAACGGCCAGTGTCGCCGAACCGCGTGCGCCGATGGCTTTGAAAGTTTCCATAATCCCCCAGACGGTGCCGAATAACCCGATGAAGGGACTTGCGGAACCGGTTGTGGCCAGAAATCCCAACGCGCTCTCCAGTTTGGTCATTTCCGTGTTGGAGGCTCGGTTGAGTGCGCGCTGTACATTATCCAAAGAAGAGAGGCTGATTTCTTCACTGCGGATTGCGTCTTTCGAAAGCTTATTCATTTTGGTCAGTTCCGTATAGCCGACACGGAAAACTTCCGCCGTTGTTGAACATGAATATTTTTTTGCCGCCGGGAGAACATCGGAGAGCTTATTGCTGTGCTGATAATCAGAATCAAAAGCCTCATTTTCTTTGTTGATTTTTCGATAATATTTGAATTTAAAAAAAATGATCGTCCAGGAAACGACGGAGAGAACAAGCAGGATCAACAGAACGAACTTGACCATCAAGCCGGCATCTAAAATCATGCCTAAAAGAGAGCCGTGAAAATTGCTTCCTATACCTAAAGACCCAATATCTTTCAATTTATTGTCTCCAAAAATGGTTTTAAAATTTGCGTTGTAACCTAAAGGAAAAAAAGGGGCTTGTCAATACATCTTTTTTTTTCAAGGTTAAAGCGCTTCCGGTGGAAAGGCGGTGATGTTGTCAATTTGCACCGTATCGGTCAGAATCATCATCATCCGGTCGATGCCGAGCGCGATGCCGGCGGTTTCAGGTAATGTTCTCAGGGCCTGCAAAAATTTTTCCGGCATGGCATAGCGCGCCCAGTTCTTTTTGGCGCGCGCTTGCTGCGCTTCCTCAAAACGCCGTCTTTGTTCATCCGCATCGGTCAATTCCGAAAAACCATTGGCGATCTCCATGCCCCCGATGTAAAGTTCGAAGCGCTCCGCAACAGTCGGATCGCTCTTTTTTGCTTTAGCCAGTGCCGCCAATTTGGCCGGGTAATCATAAAGAAACGTTGGGTGATCGGCGCCCAAGTGAGGTTCGATATACGCCACCAGAATTTCATCAAACCTGTCTTGAGCCAGGGCTTCCGGGCAGCTCATGGGTGCATACCTGAAAAAGGCGTCAGCCACAGTGATTCTTTCCCAACCTGGCGCGAAATCTATTTTTTTATTTTGCCAGATAATGCGCTGGTCGTATCCCAGGTCCTTCAATCCGGCAATGAGCATGGTCTCGCATTGATCCATAAGCTGACAGTAGTCAAATTGCGCGACGTACCATTCCAGCATGGTAAATTCCGGCAAGTGCTTGCTGCCCCTTTCATCCGCTCGAAAGCACTTACAGAACTGGAAAATCCGGGGATAGCCCGCAGCCAGAAGTCTTTTCATACAGAGCTCAGGTGATGTCTGTAAAAACCAGTTGCCTGATGGAATAGCTTCAATATGCTCTTCCGGAGCGGGAGAGGGGATTCGAACGGGTGTTTCGACTTCCAGAAAATGGCGCTGAATAAAGAAATGACGGATGCCTTGAATGAACTTGGCTCGCAGGTGCAGAGCTTGCGACTTGCGTGCCAGACAGAAGTGATCATCCTGATGGATTGTATTCAAATCGAATCAGCCTTTGACGCGTGTCAAGTATTCTCCTGTGCGTGTGTCAATGCGGATTTTTTCTCCTTCGGTGACAAAGGTCGGCACAAGAATCGTGTAGCCTGTTTGTACCTTGACCGGTTTAGTCGCACCGGATACCGTGTCACCTTTGGCCCAGGGTTCGGCTTCCGTGACGACCAGTTCAACAAAATTGGGCAGGCTGATTCCGATAGGTCGGTCTTCAAAAAGCAGGATTTCCACTTCGATGTTGTCGAGTAAAAAGTTTACCGCATCTCCAACCTGTGCTTCCGTCAGATAAACCTGTTCGTAGTTTTCATTGTCCATGAAACAATATTTGTCGCCTTCCTTGTAAAGATACTGCATTTTCTTTTCGCGCAGATCGGCCGCTTCAAAGTTATCGACGGAGCGGAAGGTGCGTTCGAACTGGTTGCCGTTGAGCATGTTTTTGAGCTTGGTTCGGTATAGAGCCTGTCCTTTACCAGGCTTGACGAAGTTAAATTCGGTAATGATGTAAGGTTCGTTGTCGATTTTTAAGCGCAACCCTTTTCTTAAATCGCTGGCGGTGTACATAACTGCTAATCTCCTTGGTTATCGTTTCTCTGGTAATGCATGAATTTACTTGTGCTCTTCCTAATCTAATTATTCAAAATTGTCAAAAAAATCTTGATGTTTTCGTATATCAATTTTTATTGATCGAGACATCGACAGAAGTGGGACTTTCCCCGCCTGTTCCGGCAGGTCGGCCACGTATTGCGGCATCGCCAGACCGGAGCAATGCCTGCGGAGTTCTTCCATTATCGTCAGGCCAGATTTTATTTCAGTGCGGAAATGGCCGCAGCCTTTCACCGGTTCGCAGTGAAAAAGATAATAAGGACGAATAGATATCTTTTGTAATCCGTATAACAGGCGCTGCATGACGTCGGGTGAATCATTTATACCTTTGAGTAAAACCGATTGATTCGAAACGGGGATGCCTGCTTCCTGAAGCATACTACAGGCTCGTGCGGCGTCCGGTGTAATTTCCGAAGGATGATTAAACTGTGTGTTAAACCACAAGGGCCGGTAGCGTTTGAGTATCCGACAGAGATCTTTCGTGATTCTCATCGGTAAAACCGCAGGCATGCGGCTACCAATGCGCAACACCTCAATATGCGGTACGGCCGCGAAAGAGCTCAGGATCACTTCCACCTTCCCGTCGTCGTAAGTCAGAGGGTCGCCGCCGGAAAGAATGACTTCCCGGACTTGAGGCGAGTTTGCCACATAGCGAACCATTTTTTCCAAGCGACTTTCTAAGGTGGATGTTTCCGGGCTTGTCCAGGAACGCTTGCGATTACAGTGCCGGCAATAGGTAGCGCAGGTTTTAGTGACAATGGCCAGAACGCGGTCGGGATAGCGATGGATCAGTTTCGGCGCCGGCATGCAGCCGTCTTCATTTAGTGGATCCTCCGGGTAGTTGGGTAACATGGAAACTTCTTTCACATCCGGAATGCATTGCAAAGCCAGCGGATCGTTTTTATCATCTTGCTGAATGAGTGACAAATAGTAAGGGGTGATCGCCATAGGATAGATGGAAAGCACAGAATACAATTTCTCCATTTGGGGTATCGGTTTACCGAAAATCCTGGCCACTGCTGCTATGGATGTGACGCGGTTTTCAAATTGCCAGCGCCAGTCTCGCCAATTTTGGATAGACATATTGGAGAAATGAGAAAACAGGATTTTTTTATTCATAAAATTTTAAACCATTTGCGGCGATTTGCGTATCACAATTTCTCATCCGTGCAAAGGAAATCAATACGCACCGGATGTTAAAAAAATAGGGGAAATTGCCCATCGGTCGTGATATATAAAAAAATATCTGAGATTAGGAGAATCCCCATTGGCATCCATTCAAAAGCGTAAAGAACGGGTAGCGATGCTGTCTGTCGCATCCAATTCCACTCTAGTGGTCTTCAAAATCATTGTCGGCACGCTGATTGGTTCCGTTTCGATTATTTCCGAGGCGATTCACTCTGGCATGGATTTACTGGCGGCAATCATTGCCATGTTTTCCGTTAAAAAATCATATCTTCCGGCGGACGATGCCCACCCTTTCGGGCACGGCAAGGTCGAAAGCATCTCCGGTTTGATAGAAGCCTTTTTGATTTTTATTGCGGCTTTCTGGATTATTTTTGAGGCGTTCAAGAAACTGACTTCCGCGCAGGAAGTAGAATCACCCGGCTGGGGCGTCGCTGTGATGTTTTTATCCGCTTCCCTCAATTTTTTTGTGTCCCAAAGGCTTTTTGCAGTTGGAAAAGAAGCGGATTCCATCGCCCTGCAAGCGGATGCCTGGCATCTGCGAACCGACGTCTATACATCTGTGGGTGTTATGGTCAGTCTAGGCATTATCTGGCTTAGCCACTATTTCTTTGCTGATCCGCGCATTCACTGGCTGGATCCGATTGCAGCGATATTTGTAGCTGTGTTTATTCTGAAGGCGGCTTACGATTTAACCTCACAGGCGCTGGGCGACCTTATGGATGTGAAATTGCCCCCAGATGAAGAGGGATGGATCCGCGATGTGATCGCTGGTCGTAAGTCTGAGATCCACGGTTATCACCAATTAAGAACGCGCAAAGCAGGCAATTTCCGTTTCATCGAATTTCATCTCAAGGTTGATCCCAAAATGACGGTGGATGCCTCGCACGGTATTACCCGTGATCTTAAACATGTTATTATGGATAAATTTCCTGCTGCAACCGTAACCATTCATATTGAGCCCTGTGACGGTAACTGTACCGAAATCTGCGCGACCGGTTGTCTTTTAACGGAAGCCCAGAGACTGCAAATATCACTGTCTGGCGGACGAGTTCGTTAAACAGGCAGGGTATTGATTTTACGGAACAGAGAACACTTTCAATGGTTGTGCATTTGTTCTTTGCGTAATTTCCAAGTCATCCGCATGAAGGCTTTATATGCATTTACTACTTGCCTTTATATAGATATCGCTCAAAAAAGCGGTTGTAGTTTGTCCAGTCGGAATCTGTATTGGTGGCGTCGGCGGCAACAAAACTTTGAAATGCATTGATCTTGGCATCGAGGTCGTCTATAAAATGAATGACCAGTGCTTCCATGGTTTTCGGCCGTTTGGGCGAGCCGAATTCAAATTCACCGTGATGGCTTAAAATGATGTGGCGCAACTCCAGTGCGAGCTGTGATGGAAAATCCGGTATGGCCTCAATTTTTTTGTTGATCATTTCCACGCCCATGACCAGATGGCCAATCATCCGGCCTTCGTCGCTGTACCCAATCAAACTGTCATAGGAGAATTCATAGATTTTGCCGATGTCGTGCAGCATGCCGCCGGCAATCAGCAGATCTCTATTTAATTGCGGATAATGATTCGCTGCCTTGTCTAGCAGGCGCACAACGGAAAGCGTATGTTCGAGCAGACCGCCCAGATAGATATGGTGGAAGCCCTTGGCTGCCGGTGCTCGTCGGAAAAGTTCAGCCGTTTTTTCATCATAAAAAAAAGCCGCAAGCAGTTTTTTTACCGGCTCAGATGAAATGGTGTCGATGTATGCGAGGATGTCCTGAAACATCGTCTGCGTATCCAGCTTACTGACCGGCAGATAATCTGCTGGGTCAATGTTTTCCGGTGTGCAGAGTTTAATGGTAAGAATGGATATCTGAAGTGTGTTGCGGTAACTGAGCGCCCGGCCTTCGATGTAAATAATGTCACCTTTTTTGAAGACGCGATCCAACTCCACGGCGTTATCCCAGACCTTGCCGTCTGTTTCGCCCGTTTTGTCTTTCAGGCGAACATTCAGATAAGCTGAGCCTTTCTGGGAAAAGGCCATGCTCTTTTCCGCGACTAAAAAGGTAGAAGCGATTTTATCGCCCTGCTTGATGTCTTGAAGATAGATTTCTTTGGTTTTCAAATAAACCGCCTTTCATCAAAAACATTTTTTGATTCTTGCTCTAGTGTTTCTCTCTCAATATTCGGTGATCTGCCACGCGAACCGTCAGTTTGCTTGTGTCGAAATATTCCATAAGCGGAATGATGTATTTGCGCGACAATCCGGTTAAATCTTTAAAAGTAGCCGGTGTTGCCTGACCATCCCGGATAAGCTGTGCTTTGTAATCGTTACGTAACTTGTCCAGTGTGGCGCGCGCAAAGCATAGTTCTTCATTGATTTTAATAAGCTCTCCGTCTTTGAGCATCAGCTTGACAATGTTTTGTGCATTAACCTTCGAATCCTTAAAACTGTTGATGACGTCGGAAAGTGACGGTGGTGTCAGTTCGGCCTGCACGTAAATCGATGCAATGGATTGACGCAACGCGTCCTCTTCACCCACCAGTTGAACAAGATGCGATGCCAGTCGGACGCTGTCCTTATCGTTGACGATGGCTTCTTTTTTCCCGAGACTGGCAAGAATCATGTTAAAGAGTTTGACAGACACAGGAGCGGCAAGCGCTGCCTTGAGCTCTTCCTTGGAAATGCCTTCCTTCAAAGGATTTTTCTTGTGATAATCCGAGAGGCTTTTAATAATCAGTTCTTCCAACTGTGTATACAAGTGGACAGATATGGAGGTTGTGTCGTCGCTCGCGATCAAGATGGCTTGGCGGCTGGAAAATAATTTCTCCATCACCTCCCGGATTTTTTTGACATTCACTCCCAGGCGAAAAGCGAGTGATCGAATATTCATACCGTTGAAACCAGCTCGTTCCAGAAGAACAAAAATTTTTCCTTCCAAAGTACCGCTTTGCAAGGTTTGTAGATCATCGAGTATTTTTTTATTTTTTCTTTTATGTTTTCCTGGCAATGGGTCGAGAATCCGACCGCCGCCGATGGTAGTCACCGGTGAGTAACTACGCAAGACGAAATGATCGCCCGCCACCACCACATCTTCATTGGCCAAAATAAGCTGGGCGAAGGATTTTTCACCGGAGGACAGTTCATCTGCCTCCAACAGAACAATGCGCGTCATGATTTCCGTCGTTCCTGTGTGCAGACGCACCAATGCCCGGTTTTTCAATTTCCGGGTATTGGAGGCAAGGTATTCGAAAAACACATCAATCCTTTGTGTGGACCAGACTGTCTGTGGACGCACTAAAACGTTGCCTCGTTCGAGCGTCGATTTTTCGATGCCCTGAAGATTGAGAGCGGTGCGCTGGCCCGAGAAAACTTCTTCTACAGGCTTGTTGTGTATTTGGATGCCCCGGATGCGCGCGGAAACATCTTCCGGTAGAATCTGAATATCCTCTCCCACTTTGATCTTATCAGAAATCAGTGTGCCGGTCACCACGGTGCCGAATCCTTTCATGGTAAAGATACGGTCAACCGGCAGACGGAAAATACCGTCATCTATTTTTTCTTTCAAACGGTCTGTGGTTTTATCCAATTCGGCAAGCAGTTCCTGAATACCAGTTTCTTTAACTGCCGAAACCGGAACGATCGATGCGTCAGAGAGAAAAGTATCTTTTAGATAGTCTGTAATTTCGGAGCGCACCAGTTCCAGCCAGTCTTTTTCCACCAGATCAATTTTGGTCAGGGCGACAAGGCCTGTGGTAATTCCCAGAAGCGAGCAGATTTGTAAATGTTCTTTCGTTTGCGGCATGATGCCTTCATCCGCGGCAATGACCATTAAAACCAGGTCAATGCCCGCCGCGCCGGCTACCATGTGCTTAATAAACTTTTCGTGGCCCGGTACATCAACAATGCCTAGCGTATGGCCGGAGGGAAGTTCGAGCGAGGCAAACCCCAGTTCAATGGTGATGCCTCTTTCTTTTTCCTCTTTGAGACGGTCGGTGTCTATGCCGGTCAGAGCTTTGATTAACGATGTTTTTCCATGATCCACATGACCGGCTGTGCCCAAAACGAAATGTCGCATGTTTTTTCCTGCTATCTCAATTTCAATGATATTTAAAATAACAAACTCCCGCCATTTTCACAACATCATATTTCCGGCGGAAACGACGGGCAACAGGGAAAACAGCCGATGATTTAATTCTTGAAAATACTATGCAGAATTGTTAGGCCATAGATGAAATGAGGTGCTTTTTGCGCATTCTTGGTTTGGACTACGGTGATAAAAGAATTGGTGTGGCCGTCTGTGACGAGTTGGGTGTGACGGCTCAGGGCTTGCCGACGCTGGTTCGCAAAACGAAAAAACATGATCTGGGAATTTTGGCCCATTGGATTCAGCATTATTCGGTTCAGAAAATTGTCATTGGATATCCTTTGCGACTGGATGATTCCGAAGGCATTCAGTGTGAAAAGGTTAACCGTTTTGTTGGTTTGCTTAAGAAAACTTTTTCTCTGCCTGTGATGAAATGGCCAGAGACATTATCGACCAGGGAGGCTGAAGAAATTTTAATTTCATCCGGCGTCCGCTGGCAAAAAAGGAAGGAAAAGGTTGATCGGCTGGCGGCTTGTTTAATTCTGCAAAATTACCTGGATTACGCCGATCAATCAAAGGCCGGCCAGTTTTGAATCCTGCCCTTTCGAAATTTTCATCGTTTCCGTATTGTGTGACAAAACATGAAAAAAATGATCAGTAAAATTTTATTAAGTGTTTGTATACTACCGTGTATCGCGGCCATTCTCTTTGGCGTTTGGCTGTTCATCTATGCCAAGACGCCAATTGATGCGGCAAAAGTTACAACCGTATTGGTTGATATCCCTACAGGCACCAGTTTTGTTCAGGTAACAAAGATTCTCAGTGATGTTGGGTTGGTTGAAAACAGGCTTATGTTTTACAGCTTAGTCGCAGTCAAAAGAGGCGCCCGGTCAATTCGCGCCGGTGAATATGAGTTTACCACTGCTCTTTCCCCGGCTGAAGTAGTTGATAAACTTGTTCATGGGGACATCAAAAAATATTCAGTAACGATTCGTGAGGATTATTCACTGAAAGAAATTGCCGTGTGTCTCAAAGAAGACAAGTTGATCGATGAAAAAGCTTTTTTTGAGTTGGCTGAGGATAAAGTATTTTTATCCTCAGTGGGTGTTCGGGGACAATCAATTGAAGGATATCTTTTCCCTGACACATATTTCTTCAATCGTTCCATGACTACCAGACAGATTATGCGCACCATGGTCGATCGTTTCTGGAGTAAAGTTTCTCCGGAAATGATTAATAAAGCTGCTAAAAGAGGTTGGAATCCGCATCAATTTGTGACTTTTGCCTCACTTATCGGTAAAGAGTCCGGAAATTCCGCCGAAAAACCAATGATTGCAGCTGTTTTTTATAATCGGATGAAAAAAGGAATGCACCTCCAGAGTGACCCTACTGCTGTTTATGATATGAAAGATTTTAATGGGAAAGTGCTGCGAAGTCATTATAGGAGAGAATCTCCTTATAATACTTATATGATCAAAGGGTTACCGCCTGGACCCATTGCCAATCCAGGCCTGGATTCATTTCGGGCGGTTCTCAATCCGGCGGCTGTCGATTACCTCTTTTTTGTTTCTCAAAGAGACGGTACTCATTTTTTCTCATCATCATTAGAGGCTCACAATGAAGCCGTACTGTATTTTCGCAACAACATCGCCAATCCTAACGAGCATGAACATGAAACTACACAATAGCGATGATTTTCCTATTTATCTGATTAGTTTCATTGCGCTTTAGTATTCACCCCCGCTTATTTTTTTTACGCTATTTCCAACGAATAAAATCTCTTGAGGACTGTCCTAACAATCTTTCATGCCAATGCGTTGTCCTGATTGATTTACATTACCTGTTTTCCCAGTAATTTTAAGTTAATTGATCATAAAAAAGATTCACTTTTTTCTTGACAAAGGCATTTTCCCTCTCTATAGTCGGCCACGTGGGGTAAAGTGGTTTAATGTGGAGGGAACTTTAGTGTCTGTATTTCGAGGACAATATCATCACACCATCGATGAAAAAGGAAGAATCATTTTTCCGTCCCGGTTTCGTGAACTGTTTGCGGATAAATATGACAACCGCATGGTCATTACGAATTGGGATGGATATTTGATGGTTTTTCCATTCGATGAATGGCGCGTTATCGAGGAAAAAGTATCACATCAATCCATCTTACGCAAAGAAGTGCGTTCCTTTCAACGATTTTTCATGTCCGGTGCGGTGGATTGCAATCTCGATGGTCAGGGCCGGGTACTGATTCCTCCCGCGTTACGTGAATATGCCAACCTGGAAAAAGAAATTATTCTGGCCGGTATGATTAAAGTCATCGAAATCTGGTCGAAAGACCGGTTCGAATCGGAAATGAAAAAAACCGGCGGTGATATTGCCCAGTTCAGTGATTACATGGCTGACCTGGGGATATGATCATGAGTGCTGATTTTACTCACGAGCCGGTAATGCTTCAGGAAGTGCTGTTGTGGCTTGTGGGTAATAGGACCGGCGTTTACGTGGACGGTACGATAGGTGGCGCGGGGCATGCCCGCGCAATTTTGGAACAGACTGAAGCGACGCTGATCGGAATGGATTGCGATGCAGACGCCCTCATAGTCGCCGAAGAGAGACTGGCGTCATTTGGATCGCGTAAAATCCTGATCAAGGCAAATTTTGCCGACCTGGCCTCTGTTCTGAAAGCATTGCATGTTGATAAAGTTGATGGTGTGCTTTTGGATTTGGGTGTTTCGTCCCATCAACTGGATGCAGCGCACCGAGGATTTAGCTTCAGCCAGTCCGCGCCGCTTGATATGCGGATGGATCAGGATTTAAAGCGTTGCGCTTATGATATTGTCAACTATTCTACGCCAACTGAACTGGAAAAGATTATCAGATTATACGGGGAAGAAAATATGGCCGCAAGAATCGCCAGGGCAATATCGAAAAAGAGGCAAACTTCGCCTATTGAGACGACGATTGAGCTCGCCGGTATCGTCGCTTCGGTCATGCCGGAAAGCATGAAGCGGCAGAAGATTCATCCCGCCACGCGAACTTTTCAGGCACTACGTATAGCCGTGAACCGAGAGCTCGATTCCATTGTTCCGGCAATCGAAGGCGCCATAGGCGCACTCTCGGTAGGAGGACGCGTGGGTGTGATTTCCTTCCACTCGCTGGAGGACCGGATCGTTAAAAATACCTTTCGCGATATGGCGGCGACCTGTGTTTGTCCAAAAGATATTCCTTACTGTGTTTGTCATAAAGAGGCCGTCGTAAAAGTTTTGACGCGTAAAGCGGTAGTGCCTTCCTCTGAAGAAATCAGGCAAAATCCGCGTGCCCGCAGCGCAAAGTTGCGCGTGGCAGAGAGGATTTAAATGGCGCAGACGGTAGGAACACAGGCCATCTCGCAGGGCCGGCAGGTCAGGAAAACTGCTACTGCCTCTTTCGGTGCGAAGTATCCGACATTTATTGTTGTGGCTCTTGTTCTCATGTTTGTCGCACTGATTTATGTTGGTTCGCACATTCGCATGACTAAGATGGAGTACAGTATTGCCGCAGCGTTAAATGCTAAGGGGAATTTACTGGAAGAACAAAAGAGACTGAAATTGGAATTAGCCATGCTGAAAGCACCGCAGAGAATAGAAGACATTGCCAGAAATAAGCTACAGATGTCCTATCCCGCTGCGGAGCAAGTGATTATTTTAAAACAAACGGGGAAGTGAGAATGACGGCAGAATCAAAAAAATGGCTGAAGTTCCGGCTAGCCAGCATTCTGGCGATTTTTTTGATTTTGTTTATTGCGTTATTGTCCCGCGCCTTTCAATTGCAGGTTTTATCCGGAGAGAAATTAAAAAAGCTGGCCGTCAGACAGCATATCACCACGTTACCCATTCATTCCGAAAGGGGCATGATTTATGACCGCAACGGTGAGAAACTGGCCATGTCGGTATTGGCGGATTCCGTGTGCGCCGACCCGACAAGGATTACCGATCAGTCGAAAGCGTCCCGTAAGATCGCGGCTATTCTGAATCTTAATTCATCCACCATTTTTAAAAGAATTTCCGAGCCGAAGAGTTTCTGCTGGCTGGCCAGAAAAATTTCTGCCGAGCAGGCGGCTCAGGTAGAAGCGGCGGGCATTGAAGGTGTCTTTCTGATCAAAGAACCGAAGCGATTTTATCCGAACGGCCCATTGGCGGCTCATTTGATCGGATTCTCCGGTTTTGATGCCGAGGGCCTGGAAGGACTCGAAAAGAAATATGATGATTATTTAAAAGGAACACCGGAAAAACTGACCTGGGCCAGAGATGCGAAAGGGAAAAAACTTTTTCTGCATGTTGAACGGAATCTTTCTCCCAAAGATGAGAGTGCCAACCTGGTTCTGACCATTGACAGCCGCATTCAGTACCTGGTGGAAACGCATTTGAAGGAAGCTGTTTTGGATAAAGGCGCAAAAGGCGGTATTGCGATTGTCATGGATCCGAAAACGGGTGAAATTTTAGCTATGGCCAACGAGAAAGGATTCAATCCTAACAACATCACGGGGCTGACGTCCGATGTATGGCGCAACCGTGCGATTGCGGACTCGTTTGATCCAGGATCAACTTTTAAGCCTTTTCTGGTTGCCGGCGCCCTGGAAGAAAAAGTTGTTAGGGAATCAGACCGGTTTTACTGTGAGAATGGACATTATACCGTTGCCAATCGGGTGATTCGTGAAGCCAACCGGAAACGTCACGGCTATCTGTCCGTACGTGATATTCTAAAGTACTCCAGTAATATTGGCTCCGCAAAAATCGCGGAAAAGCTTGGCCGGGAAAAGTATTATTCCTACATTAAAAATTTCGGTTTTGGTTCCAGAACAGGAATTGATTTATCCGGTGAGGCTGCAGGAGTTTTAAGGCCTGCGAAGAGTTGGACCAGGGTGGACACGGCGGCGATCGCTTTTGGCCAGGGCATCTCGGTGACGGCCATTCAGCTGATTAGCGCTATGTCGGCGATAGCCAACAACGGGGTTTTGATGAAACCCTTCATTGTGCGCGGTCTGACCGATAGAAATAACAACCCGGTTAAAATGTATGCGCCGGAAGCTGTGCGCCGTGTTGTTTCTCCGGCGACAGCCAGACGAATGACCGCCATGCTGACACAAGTGGTTGGTTCAGCGGACGGCACAGGTAAAAACGCTCATATCATCAATGTGGAGGTTGCCGGTAAAACCGGGACCGCGCAGAAATTCGATTTTGCTCGCGGCGTTTATTCATCGGAAAGGGTTCGCACTTCCTTTATTGGATTTTTCCCCTCCGATAATCCCCAAGTTGTGATTCTCGTAATTCTCGATGAACCGCAGCGCGATAAGTGGGGCGGTGTGGCCGCAGCGCCGGTATTTAAAAATATCGGCGAACAGATTCTCAACTGTTTCAAGACAAACATTCGGGAAACGCCGGTGTTTGAACCTCAAAAGACAAACAATCTGCAATTGGCTTCAGCAGAAAAATCTATTGTTGAGGATGTGTCGGCAGCTGAAGATGATCTTGATGATGACTCCCTCATGCCGGACTTTACCGGCTTGACCATTCGGGAGGCGTTAAAAATATCGAAATCCCGATCGATTGAGCTGCAGATATCTGGTAATGGCTGGGCTGTGCGACAGCTCCCAAAACCAGGTTCGGTTTTAGGCGATGAGCGACTGTGTAAAATTATATTTGAGATGAAAAACTGAGGCATGATGGAGCTGCGGCAATTACTGCAAGGTATCAACACGATCGGGAAGAAGACGGATCAAACTGGCGATGTGTTATCAGTCTGTTATGCCGCAGATCAATGCGAAAAAGGTTCGTTCTTTGTGGCGATCCCCGGATTGGCTCATGATGGCCACGACTTTATCGGTCAGGCAATTAAGCGCGGCGCGCGTTTTATTGTTCATCAAAAAGATATTAGTGTGCCAGATGGGATCATCGCCATCAAAGTATCCGACAGTCGCCGCGCGTTAGGTCAGTTGGCTAAAAATTATTTCGGCGACCCGTCGTCTCGGTTGACCCTTATTGGTATCACGGGAACCAGTGGAAAAACAACCGTGTCTTATTTACTGGAATCGATCTTGACGGCCGCCGGTTTTCGCTGTGGCGTTTTAGGGACAGTCAATTACCGTTACAACGGTAAAATAATGCCGGCGCCGAACACCACGCCGGAATCATACGAAATGCAAAAGATCCTGAGGGAGATGGTCTCCGAAGGCGTGACGCATGTGATCGCCGAGGTGTCTTCGCATGCACTGGATTTGAGAAGAGTTGATGATTGTGATTTTGATCTGGGAGTCTTCACCAATCTCAGTCCGGAGCATCTGGATTATCATAAGGATATGGAAGATTACTTCCGGGCCAAGAAAAGATTTTTTACTGAGCTATTAGCGCAAAGCAAAAAAAACCGCCCACAAAAAATGGTGGTTAACGCGGATGACCCGTGGGGACAAAGACTGCTGAGCGAAGTCCGGATACCCGCGCTATCGTATGGCCTGGGCAAAAATACCGGGGTGACAATTGAACATGAGGAGATAACGCTTGACGGGATCCGGTCTGAAATCAGTTTGGGCGGAAAGAAAATAACCGTGGCCTCCCGACTCATCGGCAGATTCAATCTGTCCAATATTCTGGCCGCCGCCGCCGCCGCATCTGTCCTGCGCGTGGAGACTTCGGTGATTGAGGCTGGGATTAAGAATTTATCCTGTGTTCCGGGGCGTCTGGAAAAGATTGATTCGTCTGCCGGTATTCACGTTTTTGTCGATTACGCCCATAAACCGGATGCGTTAAAACAAGTGCTGCAAAATTTAGATAAGATGAAGCAAAGAAAAATATTGACGGTTTTTGGCTGCGGCGGTAATCGTGACCGCGCCAAGAGACCTTTGATGGGCGAAACGGCAACGACCTACAGCGATTTGACGATTGTAACGTCCGACAATCCGCGTTGCGAAGATCCATCGGCTATCATCAGCGAAATCGAGGCGGGGATTGATCAGAGAAAAATAAGAAAAGTATCGTGGGAGCATTTGGTATTTGCTGATGATGCACATACCTATACGGTCATTGCCGACCGGAAAGCCGCAATTCTTGCCGCCATTCAGATAGCACAACCTCAGGACATTGTGCTGATTGCCGGTAAAGGTCATGAAGATTATCAGATTTTAGGAACAAAAAAAATACCGTTTGACGACCGGATTGTCGCGACACATGCTTTGCGATCAAGATTCCCTGATCGTTTGGAGGTTGTATCCCCAGTGTTTTCCTTGGCTGAAGTTCTGGCCGAGACGGACGGTCGCTTGATCGCCGGAAATAGGGAAACCATGATTTACGGGGTTTCCACGGATTCCAGACACATTCAGCCGGAGAATCTTTTCATTGCCCTTCAGGGAGAGAATTTTGACGGTCATACTTTTGTCCAGAAGGCCTTGGAGGGCGGTGCAGCCGGCGCTATTGTCTCAGATGCCCGTGAGATCAACCTACAGCAACTCAATCCGAGTAAAGGTCTGATGGAGGTGGTCGATACCCTTCGGGCGCTGGGTGACCTGGCGCACGCTCACCGCCGGCGTTTTTCCATTCCCGTAATCGGGCTCACCGGTTCTTCAGGCAAGACGACCACCAAAGAAATGCTGTCCTGTATCCTCGAGCGGGAAAGAAAAGTTCTTAAGACGGAAGGCAATTTAAACAATCTGATCGGATTACCACAGACCATTTTCCGCATGACCGGTCAGCACGAAATCGCTGTCCTGGAAATGGGAACCAACAAGCGCGGCGAAATTAAAAGGCTGACGCAAATTGCCTTGCCGGACATCGGGCTCATCACCAATGTCGGCCCCGCGCATCTGGCGGGGTTTGGTACCGTTGATGCAGTGGGCGAGGAAAAAGGCGATTTGTTTTTTAATATGATCCCGTCAGGTATTGCGGTTGTTAATCTTGACGACGAAGCGGTGTGCAATGCGGCTGATCGATGGGCTGGTCGCCGTGTCACATTCAGTATGAGGGCCGGTGCAGATGTCAGCGTAAACGATATTCGAAAAAACGGCGCCCGCGGCACGAGTTTCAACCTGCTGATGGGTGGCTGCGCGTACAAGGTGGATATGAAAGTCGTCGGCATTTTTAATATCTACAATGCGATGGCCGCTGCGGCGACAGCCGTCGCCTGCGGCATCCGTTTTGAATCGATTCAGCGGGGCTTGAACATGTTTCAGGCGGTGGGTGGACGCATGGAGATCATTAAACTGCAAAACGGCGCGTATCTGATCAATGATGCCTATAATGCTAATCCCGCATCTGTTCGAGAAGCCCTGCTGACCCTGAAGGATGCGCGAAATGCGCACAATGCTTTCGTGTTTTTAGGCGATATGCTGGAGTTGGGCGAAGCGGCGCCGGAAATGCATCGCAAAATCGGGATGCTTTTGGCGACAACGGGTGCGACAGCGGCTTTTCTTCAAGGCGAGTTTGCTCAGATTACCGCCGCCGGTGCTCTGGAGGGAGGGTTAGCGAAGGAACAAGTCATGTTTTTAAAGGATGATGAAGAGGCTATGACTTCTTTGAAAAAAAAGTTACGCAGAGGCGATTGGATTCTAGTCAAAGGATCCCGACGGATGAAGATGGACAGGATTGCAGCGAGAATCCGCAAGGATTTCGGCGATGGAAAAACCGAAAGCGAATAAGCGGCGCATGAAACCGGGAGAAAAAAAATGATTTACCATTTTTTGTACCCTTTACATACAGTATTCTCATTCTTCAACGTCTTTCGCTATATCACGTTTCGGACCATATTTGCTTCGATCACGGCCTTGCTGATTTGTCTGATTCTGGGCCGGTGGTTCATTCAAAAGTTACAAAGCCTGCAAATTGATCAGCAGATACGAGAAGATGGGCCGAAGACGCATCAGGTGAAGAAAGGCACGCCCACGATGGGAGGTGTGCTCATTATCTTCGCAGTGGCAATTTCCACATTGTTATGGGCCAATTTGGCTGTTGATTATATATGGTTGGTTCTGCTGGTGACGGTCGGATTTGGCCTGATCGGCTTTTTTGATGATTTTCAGAAAATGGCCGGAAAAAGCTCTCGCGGTATTTCCGGAAAAACAAGGCTTGCTGCGGAAATTATGATCGCCTTATTTGTCGGTTTTATTTTGTATTTCAAGCCGGGATTTAACTCGCAAGTGACGATTCCCTTTTTCAAAACGGTTTTACCCAATCTGGGTTGGGGGTACATTCTGTTTTGCGTTTTTATTATCGTGGGTGCGGCCAACGCTGTGAACTTGACGGATGGACTCGACGGTTTGGCGACCGGCCCTGCAATCATTTGTTTTGCGACGTATTTGCTGTTTGCCTACTTTGCCGGTAACGTGAAAGTAGCGCATTATCTGCAGATTCCTTATGTCTCCAGCGCCGGAGAGTTGTCCGTATTCTGCGGAGCGTTGATGGGCGCGGCGCTCGGCTTTTTGTGGTTTAACGCCTATCCGGCGGAAATATTCATGGGCGATGTCGGATCGCTTTCGATGGGTGGAGCGCTGGGAACGGTAGCCGTTATCACCAAGCAGGAAATTTTGCTGGCGATTGTTGGCGGTGTTTTTGTGATGGAAACTTTTTCCGTCATTTTCCAGGTCGGTTATTTCAAACTGACGGGCGGCAGACGGATTTTCCGGATGGCGCCGATCCATCATCATTTTGAACTCAAAGGCTGGGCGGAACCGAAGGTGATTGTCCGATTCTGGATCATTTCGATCCTGTTGGCGCTGTTGGCGATCAGCACCTTAAAGTTACGTTAGAGGAACCATGGAAGTTGCAGGAAAGAAAATAGTCGTCATCGGTATGGGTAAAACGGGCATCGCAGCTGCGGCGTTTCTCGGGGGTCTCGGCGCAACCGTTGTGGCAGTCGATGAAAAACCTTCGCATCAGTGGGGGGAAGCGTTTGACTCCATGGCCGGTCAACCGTGGATTACCGTCGGCAGCTATGATGTGCTGACGCCCGACGGTGTTGACATGGTTGTGCCTTCGCCTGGGATTCCTCCATACCATGATATTTTAGCGGCCGCGCAAAAAAGAAATATTCCGATCATGAGCGAGATTGAACTGGCCTATCGCTTTATCAAAGTGCCGATCATCGCCGTGACGGGCACTAACGGTAAAACCACCACCACTACGCTGCTGGGTAAGATTCTGACGCATGCCGGAAAGAAAGTATTTGTCGGCGGAAACATCGGCAATCCTCTCATTGAATATGCCGGATCCCCGCAGACCGATGATTTCATTGTCGCTGAAATCAGCAGTTTCCAGCTTCAATGGATAAAGACATTCCGTCCGCATGCCGCCATGCTGCTCAATATTACGTGTGATCATGTCAATTATCACGGATCGTTTGAAGAATACCGGCGCGTTAAGGCCAGGATATTTGAACGGCAGCAGGGAAGCGATCTGGCGATTCTTAATGCCGAAGATGAAACACAGGAAGGACTGGCCTCGTCGATCAGGGCACAGGTGGTCCACTTCAGTTCATTACGATCGCTCAGTCCCGGAATATGCTTACGGGATGATTTTATCGTTTACAGCAAGGCGGACGGTTCGGAAGAGCGTTATCCTTTGAGCATGATTTCTCTTCCCGGTTTGCACAACGTGGAAAATGTTATGGCGGCAGTTACGGCGGCTCGTTTTTGCGGATGTTCTCAGGAGAGTATTGTAGAGGCCGTATCGCAGTTTCACGGTTTACCGCATCGCATCGAATTTGCCGGAGAAAAGCATTCAGTGCAATTTTATGATGACTCCAAGGGAACCAATGTGGATGCGGTCATTCGCGCGCTTCAAACCTTTTCCACGCCGGTTATTTTACTTTTGGGCGGACGGGACAAGGACGGAAATTTTAATGCGCTCCAGCCGCTGCTGTCTTTCAAGGCAAAACAGGTCGTCTTGTTTGGCGAGGCGCGTGACAGCATTGAACCTCAGATCGGCAATGGGGTGCCCGTATGGAAGGAATCGACATTGCGAGAGGCCGTTGAACGAGCTTATCAGAATGCGCGGCCCGGAGACATTGTGCTGTTATCGCCGGGATGCGCAAGCTTTGATGAGTTTGTCAATTATAAGGAACGGGGGAATTACTTTAAGAAAGTGGTCAGGAACCTTTAAATGGAAGCAGCCGTAAAAAAAGAAACTAATACGCCGGACATGATCTTACTGCTGGTTACCTTGATTCTGGTAACGGTGGGCACCGCGATGATTTATTCATCGAGCTCCATTCTGGCCCTGGAAAAGTTCAAAGACGGGCAGTTTTTTCTTAAGAAACATTTGTTTTTTGTTTTTGTCGGTCTGCTGATCATGATTGTAATGACCAAGATTCCTTATGAGCAAATGAAGAAGGTGGCTTATCCCGGCGTCATGGTATCCGTTGTTTTGCTTCTGCTGCTTTTCATCCCGCATGTCGGCATTAAAAGAGGCGGTGCAACCCGCTGGCTCAATATGGGTGTGTTTTCGTTTCAGGTGACCGAACTGGTCAAGGTGGCGATGGTGATTTTTCTGGCGCATCTTCTGACACGAAAGGTGCATCATCTCAAGAAATTCAGTCGGGGTGTTCTGATTCCCTTATCGGTGACAACCGTCATCATGGGTTTAATTATTCTCCAGCCGGATTTCGGTACCGTCGTCATTATCATGTCGATTCTGCTTTTGATGCTGTCTTTGGCCGGTTCCCGGATCACTCATTTGATATTTCTCGGCGCGGCTTTTATTCCCGTGGGAATCTGGCTCATCATGCACAAGGGTTACCGGATGGCTCGCCTGACAGCTTTTCTGGATCCTTGGAAAGACGCGGATAATACCGGCTTCCAGCTCATCCAGTCTCTGATTTCCTTCGGATCGGGCGGTGTGACGGGTCAGGGCATCGGCGACGGTATGCAAAAATTATTTTATCTGCCGGAACCGCACACGGATTTTATCCTGGCGGTCATCGCCGAGGAAAGCGGTTTTATCGGCGTAACGATCATTATTATTATGTTTATTTTCTTCCTACTACGCGGCTTTATGATTGCTTTTCGCGCGCCGGATCTTTTCGGGACATTGCTGGCCGCCGGTTTGACGATGCTGATTACCATGCAGGCATTTATTAATATTGCGGGTGTGATGGGTCTTATTCCCTTGAAAGGGTTGGCGCTGCCTTTCTTGAGTTACGGTGGCACGTCGTTTGTCATGAGTATGCTGGTGGTGGGGATTTTATTGAATATTTCCACGCAGCGGACATAAACGGCAAAAGGATATAAAGATGCGTATTGTCATCGCGGGAGGAGGAACAGGCGGTCATTTGTTTCCCGGCATTGCCGTTGCGGAGGAGTTTTTAAAACGCGATCTTCGAAGTCGTGTGATGTTTATCGGCACGAAAAAAGGGATTGAACACAGGTTGTTGGGGCAGTTGGGTTATACGCTTTCGGAAATTGATGTGGAAGGTTTGAAGGGAAGAGGTTTGGCGGCGTTGGTTAAAGGGTTGTGGGCGATACCGAAGAGCATGTGGCAGTCCAGGCTCATTTTAAAAGACTTTTCTCCTGATATCGTCATTGGTGTTGGTGGTTACGCATCAGGGCCTGCCGTGATGGCCGCATATTTGATGGGTATTCCCACCGCCATCGCCGAGCAAAACGCCTTAGCGGGGAACACTAACCGCATTTTAGGGAAGTTTGTTGCTAAAATATTTCTGACCTACGAGCAAAGTAAAAACCTGTTTGCGGCAGACAAGGTTTTGGTAACAGGCAATCCCGTTCGTGCTGCGATCGCCGCAGGTTTGAGTCGTACGCGAGAGAAAAAAGGAGGTCGACAAATTCTCATTTTCGGAGGATCGCAGGGCGCAGCGGCCATTAATAAAACGATGGTGGCCATGTTGCCGCTTTTGCAGAAGATGAAAGATAAAGTCAGTGTTGTCCATCAGACAGGCGAGCGTGATTTGACGATGGTGAGGCGGGCTTATCAACAATACGGTATCGAGGCTCAGGTCAGCCCGTTTATTGTCGATATGGTGTCCGCCTATACAGCATCCGATCTGGTTATCTGTCGCGCCGGAGCCACATCTCTTGCGGAAATTACAGTGGCGGGGAAAGCCTCTATTCTGATTCCCTTTCCATTTGCAGCCAATGATCATCAGGTTCTAAACGCTCAGGCAATGGTCGAAGCCGGCGCCGCGGCAATGATTCTGGAAAGCAACCTTACCGCCGAAAAACTGTATTCGTTGGTGGAAAGCTTGCTGGGTGACAATCAAAAATTGCGGGACATGGAAGTCAGATCAAAAAAGTTGGGTAAGCCCGATGCCGCCGCAAGAATTGTCGATGCCTGCATGCAATTGGTATCGAAGAATAAACGTCAAAGTCAAAACGAGGAAGAAAGTTAAAATGGTAAAAGATCGGGAAACCGGATTCATGCAGCGCAAAGTCAAAAGCATTCATTTTATCGGAATCGGCGGTATCGGCATGAGTGGAATCGCCGAAGTA
Source organism: Deltaproteobacteria bacterium (assembly GCA_022711575.1). Classification (GTDB taxonomy): domain Bacteria; phylum Desulfobacterota; class Syntrophia; order Syntrophales; family Smithellaceae; genus UBA8904. The sequence goes on from JAKLES010000005.1 coordinate 32,031, forward strand.
CTGCTGAATCTCGGTTACGGTGTCAGTGGCTCGGATATTCAATCCTCCGACACAACCAAGCGCTTGCAACAATTGGGTGCGAAGGTTGCCGTCGGACACGCGGCGGAAAATATCGGCATTGCGGATGTGGTGGTGACGTCCACCGCAGTGAAGACGGATAATCCGGAAGTTGTTGAAGCGCATCATAAAAATATTCCGGTGATTCCGCGCGCGGAAATGCTGGCGGAACTTCTCAAAATGAAATTTTCCGTCGCCGTCTCCGGCAGCCACGGCAAGACGACCACGACCTCCATGGTTTCAACTATTTTGGCTGAGGGCGGTCTTGATCCGACGATGGTGATCGGCGGCAAGCTGGCCAGTATCGGTTCCAATGCCCGGCTGGGCGACGGTGATATCATCGTTGCGGAAGCGGATGAGAGCGACGGCTCGTTTTTAAAGTTGTCTCCCACCATTGCCGTCGTTACCAATATCGATCGTGAACATCTGGATTATTATCCGGGGATAGAAGAAATCAAGGCGGCCTTTTTAAAATTTGCCAATATCGTTCCTTTTTATGGCTGTACGGTGATGTGTAATGATAATGAACATGTGCGCGAGATTGCCGACGCCATCAAGAGGCGGGTGATTACGTATGGCATTGATCAGCCCGCGGACTACAGCACCAACGATATCCGGTTTTTGGAATCCAAAACGCTATACCAACTGTCTTATAAAGGAGAAAGCCTGGGCGATGTTGAGTTGATTGTTCCAGGCCTTTTCAATGTCTATAACTCAATGGCGGCTGTAGCGGTGGGGCGCGAGTTGGGGCTTGATATGGCAACCATTCGGAAGGGTTTAAAAAGTTTTTCGGGTGTGCAGCGGCGTCTGGAGGTCAAGGGCAGGGCAAGGCAGATCACGGTGGTGGATGATTATGGGCATCACCCAACGGAAATTATGGCGACGCTGGCCGCGGCCCGGCAGATGTGGAAGGGCCGGCTGATTGTGGTTTTCCAGCCGCACCGTTTTACGCGCACCAAGGCGCTCTTTGATGAATTCACCCGGTCGTTTAACGACGCGGATATTCTGGTGCTCAACGATATATATCCGGCTAGCGAAGCGCCGATACCCGGTATTAATTCCGCCGCCCTCTGGGCGGCCATTAAGGAAAACGGCCACCCGCATGTAGAATATATGGGTCAGGCGCAAAACACGCTCGACTTTTTGTTAACAACGGCAAAGCCTGGAGATACTCTTATCACACTGGGCGCGGGCAGTGTGTATAAGATTGGAGAGGCGTTTCTGGAACAACTGGAGAAAAAGGGAGAGAAAAAATAATGACGGTTTGCCGGGCTATACAGGATGCACTAGGCGATTTGAACGTCGGGAAAATATGGTACGAAGAGCCGATATCGCGCCATGCGTCGCTAAAGCTGGGTGGCCAGGTTGATGCGCTGGTGATGACTGAAAACGAAGATCAACTCAGGGAAGTCGTATGCAGGCTGACAGAAAAAAATATTCCGTTTTTGCCGGTCGGAAATCTGACGAATATTCTCGTGCGCGAAGGCGGATACCGCGGGGTCATGTTATGGATGCGCGGACTGGATCAGGCGATCTGTGCATCCCGGAAAGACGGGGGATCTTTTATTGACGCACAAGCGGGTGCGACGCTGGCGAAGGTCGCTTCACTGGCAGCCGCAGAGGAATTGACCGGTCTGGAGTTTTGCACGGGAATTCCCGGCACCGTCGGCGGTGCCGTTCGGATGAACGCCGGCGCATACGGAACAGAAATAAAGGATGTCGTCTCCACCGTATCGGTGATTGACGGCCGAGGAAACAAGAAAGTCTTCCGGCGCGATGAGATCGTGTTTACCTATCGTCAATCCAATCTGCCTGCGGATGTCATTATCTGCGGGGCGCGCTTTAATCTGCAAAAGGGAAGCGGAGCGCAAATCAAAGAGCGGATGGCTGAAATCATGAAGTGGCGTCATGAAAAGCATCCCTTGCAATATCCCAACGCCGGCTCAGTTTTTAAAAATCTGCCCGGAATGCCGGCTGGAAAATTGATTGAGGATCTGGGATTGAAAGGTGTGCGGCGCGGGGATGTGCAAGTCTCGAAGATGCACGCCAACTTCATCGTGAACAAAGGCCAGGGCACCGCCTCTGACATGATTTCACTGATCACGTTCATTCAGGAAAAGGTTAAAAAAGAAAAAAATGTCCAACTGGAAACGGAAATAGTTATTATTGGAGAGCATCTGTGAGGGAAAAAATAAGAGTTAGTCTGGAAGCCAAAAAAAACCGTCTGCGTCGGCGTCTGATTGGGGCATTGGGCGAATCGATAGGGGCGCTTGCCCTGCTGGCTGCAGCAACCTTTTTCAGTGTCTTGTTTATCTATACCTATAATTATTTGTTGAGTGCTTCATATTTTGAAATCAAAGAAATATCCGTGCGCGGGGTCAAGGAACTCACAGAAAAAGACATTTTAGCAATGGCGAAAATTCAGCCGCGTTCGAATATCCTGGCTGTGAGTACGGATGTTGTGGCCGGCCGGATAGCCGCCAATCCCTGGGTCAAGCATATTTACGTCGGCCGGGAATTGCCGGACCGTTTGGTGCTGGACGTACGTGAGCGGACGCCGATTGCTCTGCTCAAGCAGGCCGGCAATTTCTATCTGATGGACAGAGAAGGCGTTGTCTTTAAAAAATTATCCAAAGGCGATGATGTCGATCTGGCCATTGTGACCGGCGTGAACGTTGAGGCTAAAGTCCAATCTGCATTGATGACCGAGGCGCTGAAACTCCTGGAAACATTATCCACTTCGGATCAGCACGCTTTATTGGGAACGGTTTCCGAGATGCATATTGACGAACTCTTCGGTTTGTCCGTCCTGACGGACAAAGGATTGCATTTAAAATTGGGGCGGGAGAATTTTGCGGGTAAGCTTCATCAACTTCAGATCGTCCTATCTGATCTGGAAATGCGGGGCATGAAAAACGGTCATTTGTTTGTTGATCTGGCCGATGTTTCCAAAGTGACGGTTCAGCGTAAAGACGCACTGGAAAAAACGCAGGAACAGAAAAAAGGACCGCAGTACAGAATATAATCAATGGCTATTCTAGAAGGGTGAAACTATGGGGAGAAAAAGTAACGTTTTGGTGGGCATCGATATTGGAACGACGAAAACGACGGCAATTGTCGGCGAAGTGACGGAAGCCGGTATTGACATCATCGGTATGGGGATAACCCCCGCCAAAGAATTGAGAAAAGGCGGCGTGGTCAATATCGATAGCACTGTCGAGGCGATCAAAAAGGCCGTGGAGGATGCCGAACACATGTCCGGCTGCCGCATCAATTCCGCCTATGTCGGTATCGCCGGCAGCCATGTTAAGGGGCAGAACTCGCTGGGCATTGTCGCCGTCAAAGGCCGGGAAGTCGGCGAAGAAGATCTGCAAAGAGCAATTGAAGCGTCCAAAGCCATTGCTATTCCCGTGGATCGGGAAATTCTGCATACGCTGCCCCAGAACTATGTGGTGGACGGGCAAGACGGCATCCGCGATCCCGTGGGAATGTCGGGTGTGCGCCTCGAGGCGAAAGTGCATATTGTAACAGGCGCCGCCGCTGCCATTCAGAATGTAGTGAAATCCGTCAATCGCGTCGG
>JAKLES010000050.1 GCA_022711575.1 Deltaproteobacteria bacterium
CGTCATGGACTCATTACCGGCGCCACCGGTACAGGAAAGACGGTTACGTTGCAGAAGATGGCCGAATCCTTCGCTTCCATCGGCGTTCCGATCTTTCTGGCCGACGTCAAGGGAGACCTCTCCGGCATCGGGGCGGCAGGCGTCGCCTCCGAGAAAATGCTCAAGCGCCTCGAATCCATCGGCATCAAAGATTTTAAACCGCGCGCCAATACAGCTGTGTTCTGGGATGTATTCGGGGATAAGGGACATCCGGTCCGCGCCACTGTATCGGATATGGGCCCCCTGCTTTTGGCCAGGCTGTTGAATCTCAATGAAACCCAGTCCGGCGTGCTGACGCTGGTCTTCAAAATTGCCGACGACAACGGCCTGCTTTTACTGGATTTGAAAGACCTGCGAGCCATGATCCAGTATGTGGGAGACAACGCCAAGAAGTTTACCACGGAATACGGCAACATCTCCGCGGCCTCCATCGGCGCGATCCAGCGCGGACTCTTAACGATTGACGAACAGGGTGGCGACAAATTCTTCGGGGAGCCGATGCTGAACATCAACGACCTGATGCAGACGGACGTTGAAGGACGCGGCGTGGTCAATATGCTTGCCGCCGACAAGCTTTATAACAATCCCAAACTCTACTCCACCTTTCTGCTGTGGATGCTTTCTGAGCTTTTTGAGCAACTGCCTGAAGTCGGAGATGTAGAAAAGCCCAAGCTGGTTTTCTTCTTCGATGAGGCGCATCTGCTGTTTAATGACGCACCGGCCGCTTTGCTGGAAAAGATCGAGCAGGTGGTACGGCTGATTCGATCCAAAGGTGTGGGCGTTTATTTTGTCACGCAAAATCCACTGGACATCCCCGAAACCGTCCTGGCGCAACTGGGAAACCGTGTGCAGCACGCCCTGCGCGCCTTCACACCCCGCGATCAAAAAGCTGTCAAAACGGCGGCTGACACCATGCGTCCCAATCCCGCCTTCAACACAGTTGACGTGATTACGGAACTGGGCGTAGGCGAAGCGCTGGTTTCGTTTTTGGATGAAAAAGGCCGTCCGTCCCAGGTGGAAAGATCTTTTGTTATTGCGCCCTGCTCGCGTCTGGGTGTCTTGACCGAGGATGAGCGCACGGCAGCCATCAAAGGTTCTACTATTTTCGGGCACTACGAAAAGACGCTGGATCGCGAATCCGCCTATGAAAAACTGCGCGTCTCCGTCCAGAGCGCGCCGGCTTCAGCGCAACCCTCCAATCAGGCAGGCACACAAAATGCGCCCATCCAAAGCAGCGGCGGATTGCTGGGAGGTGCGGTGGGAGATCTTCTCTTCGGGCACACGGGTCCCCGCGGTGGACGAAACGAAGGAATGGTGCAGGCAGCAGCCAAAAGCGTGGCCCGGTCCATCGGCTCCTCTGTCGGCCGTCAAATCGTCCGTGGCGTTTTGGGTTCTCTGCTGGGCGGAGGACGCAACAGGTAATTCCACATTTTCAAAGCAAAAATGATACCACGGCCTTCCCGGGGAATGCTTGAGACTCTCCCTGCCTGTACATCGCAAAAACTGACAACGCCAATAAAGGTATTGCTTAATTGGAAATGAAATAGATATTTTTATCAAAAGGTACGTGATCAGCACTCAGACAATAAAAACCGGAAGCCCCTCAAATCAGGGGACTGAGACTGCTAACCATGGCCGAAACCATCTATCCTGATTATTTTTTAGCCTTTTTCTTTTTTGCTGCCGCTTTTTTGGCCGCGGGTTTTTTGGCTGCTACCTTCTTTACCACCTTTTTTTTCAAGGCAGGTTTTTTCAGAGCCGGCTTGGCCTTTTTCATAACCGCTTTTTTCTTCGGCGCAGCGACCACTTTCTTTGGCGGTTTGGGACCTTTGTTTTCCATTGGTTCTTCGCAGCAGATCAGTTCGGCGATCGCGCAGCCGCATTCCTCATCCACAATGACAGAAAGTCCGCACACTTCACAACTGAGAACATCACCAGGCCTTACCTTTGACATTTTCGCTCCCTCCTCGTTGTTGATGGGTCTTAACTACCGCCCTCTGTTCATTTAAAGTTGCTTGATTTTAATTCAAAAATATTTTTCTTTCAAGCATTGATTGACTTTTTATTCATTTTTTTTTGCGTTACACAAAATCTGCCTTCATAGTGTCCCGACGAGATTATCGGTTGCGCTTCTATCCTAAAACAAAGGATAACTTGACTTTACCAGGCGCTTTGGTATGATTTTTCAACAGTGGAAAAGCACAGTATGAACCAAAATAGAAACATCCGCCAGCCGAGCCGTGGAATAGAGTTTTTGTGATGACGAGAAAATGATTTTAAAAAACGAGCAGAAATACCGCAGCTGGGTGGAAGTGGACCTGGACAACTTTAGCGGCAACCTGAAGGAAATCAGAAGATTGATCGGCGATGGGGTTGATTTCATGCAGACCGTCAAAGCCGACGCTTACGGTCATGGCGCGATTGAAATATCCCATGCCGCTCTGCGCTCGGGCGCGCGGATGCTGGGCGTGGCCAACGCCGATGAGGGCATTCAGTTGCGTGTGAGCGGCATTGAAGCACCTATTGTCATTCTGGGACCTTCCACGTTATCCGAAATTCCGGACATGATCAAATACCACCTCACGCCGTCCGTTTCTGACGCGGGATTCGCCCTCGCTCTCGAAGAACAACTGGTTCGCGCCTCTCGCACACTATCTGTTCACGTGGAAGTCGATACCGGCATGGGACGCGGCGGCACGATGCACAGCGAAGCTGTTGACTTGATCCAATATATCAAGACCCTGCCCCATATCACCCTGGAGGGATTGTTCAGTCATTTTGCATCGAGCGAAATGATGACGCCGTATAACGATCAGCAGTGGCAATTGTTTTCCGGACTGATTGCCGAATTGGACCGGATAGGTATTAAAATTCCCATCCGGCATATGGATAACAGCGGCGCGATCCTGAATTACCCGACGTTAAAACTGGAAATGGCGCGTCCCGGCATCATGACGTACGGCATTTATCCCTCTGACGAAACCAAAAGCAAAGCGGCACTCGCGCCTGTAATGTCGTTTAAAACAACGATTGTTCTCATGAAGGAGTTCCCGAAAGGCTACGGCATCGGCTACAACAGAACCTTTATCACCAAAAACAAAACCCGTGTGGCGACCATTCCGGTGGGATACGGCGACGGTTACCCCTTTATCCTTTCCAATCAAGGCGAGGCCCTCATTCGCGGCCGGCGCGCGCCGGTCATCGGGCGGGTATCGATGGACATGTGCACGTTGGATGTTACGCATATTCCCGACTGCAAAGTTGGCGATGAAGTGGTTTTGCTGGGAAAACAGCAAGATGAATACATCAGCGCCAATGAAATTGCCGCCAAGGCGAAAACCATCAGCTATGAGGTGCTTTGCGCTTTGGGTAAGCGCGCCCCGCGCATCTTTCTGCAAAAAGGAAAAACCGACGCAGTGGAACAGAGACTTCGAAGAATCTTTGTGCCCGGCGAAGAAAAATCCATCGCGCGCATCGACAGCATCATCCGCCATTGCCTGCAAACACGCACCCGCGACGAGGAACTCGGCGACGCCATTTACTATGAAATGTTTGAAACCCTGTTTGGCAAGGAAGACCGGCAGCTCGAACTGCGTTCCTGCTTCCGCTACGATATTACGATTTCACAACTGCCGGAAACCGCCGATCACAGAAAGCGCTCGGACGCCTATTTCCAGTTGCGCACCCATGTCGAATACAAAAAAACCATCCGCAGCGACATCTTCATGATCGGCTGCGCTTCAGATAGCCTCCAGCTAGCGGCATTGATTGAAGACGAGCATTGTGAATACCGCTGGATACTCGGCGGAGATGATTTGGTGATCGAACGCGACTTCACCGTAGAGAAAATGCGAATCGACGGCAGGGACATTCCCATCATCGAAGCTAAAAAGACTGAACGCGGCTATGAAGTCTGGTGCGGCAGCGACGCACTGAAATCTAAGATCAACACCGAAGTAAAAATTGAGATTGAGATTCTAACCAAAAAAGCCAAGAACAATAGAACGTATGCTGCGTATCTGTTGTACCCGACGCGCGGTCTGGAGATCAACTTCAATTATGAAAGCGCAAATTTGAAAAATGTTCGGGCGGAAAGCTTCTTTGCCGGCCGCCATCCCCAGGCGATCGCACACGCCAGCAGAGGCAAATCGATCAACATTAAAATTTCCAGTGAGGAATGGATTTTCCCGACGAGCGGCGTAATTTTCATATGGGACGTTTAGTCTGTATAGTCCGGTCTCTACAAAATTACCGGTAACGCATAATAATTTGCATCGACATTCCCTGCCCGATCGTTTTTCAGCGCCTGCGGCAAATGTTCCAGAATATCCGTCGCGGTGATACCGTCCGTCCCTTTTTGCGCTGCGGCCAGGTCTCCGGCGTAGCCGTGCAGGAAAACACCTTTACGTGTGGCCAATTCCGGACTCAATCCCTGACCCACCATGGCCGCGACGCAGCCAGTCAACACATCACCGCAGCCGGCCGTCGCCATTCCCGGGTTGCCGCTTAAGTTGACATAGATCCGTCCATCCACCAGGCCAATCAGAGAATGCGCGCCTTTGAAAACGACTGTGGCGCTGAGTTTTCTGGTTACATCCCGCAGCACACCGATCTTATCGGCATTCACTTCCGTCACGGTTTTGCGCGCCAGGCGCGCCATCTCGCCTGCGTGGGGCGTGAGAATCGTCGCCGCTTTTCGTTTGAGCAATATTTCCGGACGCTCCGCAATAGCCGTCAGACCGTCGCCGTCAATTAAAATCGGTTTGGAAATAACAGCGGCCAGTTCCCGCACCAGCTTTGTTGTTTCTTCCTGTAAAGACAGTCCGGGCCCGATCACGACCATGTCGGTTTTTTCCGCATGCATCAGCAACTCCGGTTTGGACTTGAGTGACAGACTGAACGCCGCCGTTTCTCTTTGCGGCAAATAAACAATTTCACGGCCTGACTGCGCGACAAACGGAATGATCGACGCCGGAGCGGCCAGCCTTGCGTATCCGCCTCCCGATTTTAAAAAAGACATGGCGGAAAAATACGGCGCCCCGAAGTAGTTGGCGCCTCCGGCAATAAATAAAACATCTCCCACTGAGCCTTTGTAGGCCTCGACAGGCCGGGGCGGCAGCGGAACAAAATCGTTGGTCTGTGTGCGAAGATTATCACCATCGTACAGGGATGGCGGAAAAGAAATATGCGTCACCGTGAGCGCCCCGCAATGATCATAACCGGGGTATAGCAAATTCCCGATCTTCGGCAGGCCGAACGTAACGGTGTAATCGGCTTTGACTGCGACACCCATGACTTTTCCCGTATCGCCGTTGATGCCGGAGGGGATATCCAGACTCAGCACCGGCCGGCCGCAGACGTTGATAAGCGCGATGACATCGGCGGCTAGTCCTTTGACCTCGCGATCCAGGCCCGTGCCGAAAATCGCGTCCACGACGGCGTCGCAGTGCAGCGTTTCGATTCTGGCCTCCTCCGCTTTGGTCAACAATTGAATATCCACAGAGAGATTGCACAGGATGTCGTAATTGCTCCTGGCCGCGCCGCTGTATTTCTTTGGTGACGCCACCAAAAATACTTTGGCGTTTCCGCCACCGGACGAAATCAATCGCTCGAGAGCCAGTCCGTCGCCGCCGTTATTGCCCGCACCGCAGAAGATCACAAACTTCTTGCCGCGAATACCGATTTTGCTTTTCAACAACATGGCAGCCGACAAAGCCGCGTTTTCCATAAGGATTTCTTCGGAAATACCTAATTTTTCGATCGCCTGACGATCCATTCCCCGCATTTGTTCAACGGTGGCAAGTTTCATATCTTTGTGTTCCTCCGAACCCAAGAATGGTGATGTAAATTTTTGTGTTTAGTATAAAGTAATCCAAGGATAATTGACAATAATAATTTTGAAGGAGGCATCATGACACCTGTGTCGAACATCATTCAAAAACGGTATTCGTGCCGGTCCTATGCGGACAAACCGATTCCCGGTTCCGTCCTGCGGCAATTTTCAGATGCAGTTAACACGCCGCGCCAGGGGCCATTTGGTCACACACCTCGATTTGTGCTGATCTCTATGGCGTCTTTGTCTCGCGAGGATTGGAAAAAATTGGGCACTTACGGTGTGATCAAAAACGCTCGTCTTTTTCTTGCGGGGATTCTCCAGCCGACGCTGCCGATGGCCGCTCAGAATTACGGATACTGCAAGGAACAGCTCATTTTAAAAGCAACCGAACTGGATCTGGGAACCTGCTGGCTGGGCGGCACCTTTTCGATTGGCGCGTTTGGCCGGGCCGCCGGTTTGCGCCCGGGCGAAGTGCTGCCCAGCATCAGCCCCATAGGCTATGCGGCGGATAAACGCAGCCTGATAGAACGAGTCATGCGGCGCATTGCCGGTTCCGATTTTCGCAAACCCTGGTCGGAACTTTTTTTTAACGACACATTCTCTTCGCCGCTTTCCCGGAATGAGGCTGGTCCTTATGCCGAAGCCTTGGAAAATGTCCGGCTGGCGCCTTCGGCATCCAATAAGCAGCCCTGGCGAATTGTCTATCAAGAAGACCGAAAAACTTTTTCCTTTTACCTTTCGCGCACACCCGGTTACTGGTATCCACAAGAGGTTTCTTTGCAGGATATCGATATGGGCATTGCGATGTGCCATTTTGAGCTGACGGCACAGCAACTGGGTCTGAAAGGATTCTGGTGCAGAGAAGATTCTGCGCCTCAGATAAAATCATTGGAGTATGTCGTCAGCTGGCAGGTCGGGGATTAATTCATTCGCAATACTTTTGCGCCGCGGATAATGCCTGCCTTTAATTCAGCGAGCGCCCGGTTGGCATCAGCGAGGGGATATTCTTCCACTTCCGGAATAATCGGTATCTGCGCAGCCAGCGCCAGAAATTTCTCAATATCGCTGCGCGCGACATTCGCTACGCTCTTGATTTCCTTTTCCTGCCACAGATGGAGCGGGTAATCGAGTCTGAGGAGCTGATCCTTGTCTCCGTCTTCCTTGCGGATGGCGTTGATCACCAGTCTGCCGCCCGGCGCGAGATTTTCCAAAGCTTCGACCACAGGTTTCCATACAGGCGTTGTGTCGATGATGGCCGCAAGCTTTCGTGGACTCTTTTCAGTTGTATCGCCTGTCCAGACTGCGCCTAACTCCAGCGCAAATTTCCTCTCGCGCTCGGAGCGGGCAAAAACAAA
>JAKLES010000051.1 GCA_022711575.1 Deltaproteobacteria bacterium
ATCCCAAGACCATAGACGAAAAAGCATCGCTGGCTGAAACGGTGGAGTTTATGCAGAAAAAGGAAATCACCTCTCTGGCCGTGGTCAATGAAAAGAAGAAACTCAAAGGGTATGTCCATCTGCATGATATCTTCGGCCGGGGCGGCTCGGTGAATATTTCTTTGACCTATTAACAGCAAGGTTGATTCCCATGGCATTGTATGAATTTGAGGGCAAAAGACCGCAGATCCCACCCGATTCTTTTATTCATCCGAACGCTGTTTTGATTGGCGATGTTCGCATCGGCCATGAATGCCTGATCGCTCCCGGTGTTTCCATCCGCGCGGACTTCGGACCGGTTATTCTCGGCGACCGTTCCAGCATCCAGGACAACGCCGTAATTCATGTCTATCCGGGCTCTCAGGTTATCATCGGAGATGACGTCACCGTGGCGCACGGAGTCATCCTTCATGACGTTCACATTCATTCCCGCTGCATGATCGGCATAGGCGCCATCGTCCTCTTCAATGTCGTTTGTGAAGAAGATGTATTCGTTTCGGCGGGTTCACTGGTCCCCAAAGGCATGCATATTCCCCCCGGCAAGATTGTCGCAGGAAACCCCGCCACGATCACCCGTGACATCACCGATAAGGATAAAGCAACCGCCAAAGATGGCATTGAAGCCTATCGGTACCTTTGTCGGCAATATTTGGCCACGATGAAGCCTGCAGACTAAAAAAGGGCCTATGTCGTTGTGACCATAAACCCTTTCTCTATCTCAAAATATCAAAGTAGAAAAATTTAAAATGTATATCTTACGCCAAGGTAAAAATTATGGCTTCCGTATGAAGCAACTGTATTGCCAAATGTTAGATCTGAGGTTTGAAAATAGCGATATTTAAGATCTATCGTTAATTTTTCAGACACCGTATAACCGACACCGGCACCAAACTGGTACGCAAATACCGTGTCTTTATGGCTTTCTCCAAAGGTATAAGTGTTTCCACTTTTCGCGTTTAATCCGCTGATTTCGACCATGGCAACCCCCATACCCGCAGTTAAGTATGGTGTCACAACATTTTCAATCTTGAATAATTCGAGGTAGCCATTAAACAACAGAGCAAGATTTCGAATATCACCCCACGATTCATTTTTTCCACCCGAAACGCTGATTGTATCTATTGCATTTCTTTGGTATGAAATTTCTGCTTCAGCCCTTCCATAATCAAAACCAAACCCAACAGCCGCTGCGCCGGCAAATCCAGATTTATATTCAATAGCGCCCGATGAGGTACCGATCGACGTACTAATCGTGGTATCCGTATTTTGAGCCATGGCGTAACCCAAATTAGCGCTGATATATATTTTATTATCCTTTTTTTCGACGATCTCCGGCTTACTATCGGGTTCTGTTACTTTAGTGGCTTGATCAGACTTTCCATCAGGAGGTTGAACGCCTTGCGTATCCTGAGCAAACAAAACGGAATTTAACGATAATACAAAAATAACAATGGAGAGATAAAAAATAATTTTTGCTGTTGTTTTCATCATTCCCCCTTGGACTGGATATTGAGTTCAAATCTTTGAACGCCTGTTTGAACAGTTGATTAGTAAATATCATATAATTTATTAGAATTCTATGACAAAATAAATGAGTTTCAACATCAGTGATAACGTCAAGCATCCGGCATGGATCAGGCAAGGAATGGTCTGCGCGCCCTGGATCAATCATCGTAATTCGTCAAAAACAGTATGAATGTCCGACAAACATCGACATTGCCCCTCCGTTTATCGTCAAGATTTCATTGACACACCAAACTGATTATCTTACATTCTAACCATCAAAAAAAGAATGTCTTATCAACTGGTCACCAATTTTATTTTAGTCTGGGAGATTATCATGAAATTCATCGGGCTTGACAGCAAGGAAGAAATGATCCGCCGTTTTGCCGACCATGTCAATCCGGGAAAGGTGGAGACCTTCCAGTCCTTTAACATGGCGTTTGTCTTCGGCAAACGCCAGGGGCCGTTTATATGGGATGCCACAAGTGGCAAGAGGCTCATCAACTGCCACTGCAACGGCGGTGTCTTCAACCTTGGCCATGCCCACCCACAGATCGTCGGGGAACTTCAGGAAAGCCTCAAAGAACTCGATATCGGCAACCATCATCTCATCAGCGAGCAGCGTGGCAGGCTCGCTGCAAAGCTCGCTGCATTGATGCCCGGCGATATCGATTGTACCGTTTTCGGCGTTGGTGGCGGCGAGGCGATCGATCTCGCCATCAAGCTTGCACGCGGCACGACCGGCCGACAGATGATCATCTCGGCAAGCGGCGGCTACCACGGACACACAGGGTTCGCCCTCGCCACAGGTGACGAGCAGTATCGGGCAGCGTTCGGCCCCAATCTCCCCGGGTTCCTGCAAATCCCCTTCGATAATGTCGGTGCGCTCGAACAGATGGTTGACGACACGACCGCCGCAGTCATCTTTGAAACAGTGCCGGCGACCCTTGGGATGCCCGTGGCCAGCCCCGACTTCTTCGCTCATGCGCGGAGAACCTGCACGGAACGAGGCGCCTTGCTCATTATCGATGAAGTACAGGCGGGACTCGGCCGGACCGGCAGGCTCTGGGGCATTGAGCATTTCGGGATTGTGCCCGATATCGTCGTGATCGGCAAAGGGCTCTCCGGCGGTATCTACCCCATGAGCGCCACCTGCTACCGCAAGGAATTCGCAAGCTTCTTCCGAAACAATCCCTTCATTCATATCTCCACATTCGGTGGCGCGGAGGTTGGATGTCCGGTCGCCATGAAGGTCTTGGAGATCTCTTCCCAACCGGAGTTCCTCGCCCATGTGAACGAACTTGCCGCTGTATTTCAAGATGGATTTGCCAAGCTCAAGGCGCAACATCCAAAAATAATGGTCGGTTTGAGACAGCTTGGGCTCATGATGGGTGTCGAGATGGTCAATGATCTATGTGGTCCGGTGATGACGAAAACCTGCTATGACCGGGGTGTGCTGGCCATCTACGCCAATAACGACAAGCGGGTCCTCCAGTTACTCCCACCGCTGATCATTGACAAAGGGGTTGCGGAAGAAATTCTGGAATGTGTTGATGGGGCGCTAAGCGACGCGGAGGCATTCCTGGGAATGTAATGGTGGAAGGGTTTATCAGTCTTTAAAGTCTGAGGACGGCAAGCAAAGGCAATCGAGGTGATGCCGATGAACATCGATCTTGAGTTATTGAAGCGTTTCGAGGACGGCCTCGACCCGGAGCACCCGGAGCGCAGTGCCATCCCGGCTAAGATTCTCGGCTACGGAGAGATAAGCACCATCTTCGAGATTGATGCCGAATCCACGAAGGAAATAGCCTGCAAACGGATGGCAATCTTCAGGACCGACCAGGAAGTCTCTGAATATGAGAATATTTACAACGGCTACAACACCCTTCTCGAAAAAGAGATCCGGATCGGTGTGCCCGACTATGGTTTCGCATGGTTCTTTTCTGCAAAAGGAAATATCGTCGCGTTCGATATCCAGGCCAAGCTTGCGCCCGAATCGATTGCCAACCGAGCCCTCCATCTGATGAACACGGAAACTGTCAGGGCATTGTTCCTGCTCATTATCCGCGAGCTGGCGAAGGTTTGGGAGTTCAACCGCCTCCATCCGGATCGCGCGATCGGTATCGACGGGCAGATATCGAACTGGTCATTGGCAGGGTTTAATCCCTCCAACCCGCAGATTAGCCCCGATTCGAGACTTCTCTATTTCGACACTTCGACGCCTCTGATGAAAGCAGGCGGCGTCGAGCAACTCAATCCGGAGCTTTTTCTCAGAAGCGCCCCGTCATTTCTCAGGTGGCTGATCCGCTGCTTCTTTCTTACGGGCGTGATGACCCGCTATTATGATGCCCGACTCGTGACGATTGATATCATCGCCAACCTCTACAAGGAGCAGAGGCCGGAACTGGTGGAGCCGATGGTCGATACGGCCAACGGGTATTTTACGGGAGAAGGTTCACGGTTCGGTGTCAAGCCGCTCACCGTGAAGGAGATCGAATCCTACTACAAAGAAGATTCCCGCATCTGGATTGTCTTTCTGGCTCTCAGGCGATTCGACCGGTGGCTGCACAAGCGCATCCTCCACAAGCCGTACATTTATATCCTGCCGGGTCATATCAAGCGTTAGCATGTCGAGAGATTGGGAGGACCTAGTTTGAAAAAATTTTTTCGGATATGAACGGCCAAGCAAGAACATAAAAGAGTAGGCAAACGTGTCTCCAAAGTGTGATGGATTCGTTCACAGAATGGTCGCAAATAACAAAAAAGGGATTACAGCTTTAACCGTAACCCCTTGATATTCATGGTAGGCGGTGCTGGGATTGAACCAGCGACTTCTACCGTGTGAAGGTAGCACTCTCCCGCTGAGTTAACCGCCCGAGTGCCGTGTCCTATAGCTTAAAGATTCCCGCATTTCAAGCAAAAAGACTTCCTTAATTGAATCGTGAAAAAATTTGGAAAAGAAGCGTTGCCGCCGACCCTTCCGCCATCGAATACACTAAATGGCGGAAGGGTTCGAGCGACGCTTTCAGCTTGGCGCTGGAGGGGTTTCTAATTACAACATTTCATAAATACCGGCTGCGCCCATACCGCCGCCGATACACATCGACACGATACCGCGTTTTGCATTGCGACGTTTCAATTCATGCAGCAACTGAGTGGTCAATTTCGCGCCGGTGCATCCCAGCGGATGGCCGATGGCAATCGCGCCGCCGTTGGGGTTGATGTCGCCTGCCCAGTAGCGGTCTTCAATGCCGACCACGCGGCAGGAATAGATCGCCTGTGACGCAAAGGCTTCATTGATTTCATAAACATCAATGTCTTTCGGCGTCAAACCGGCCATTTTCAGAACCTTCGGAATCGCGTAAGCGGGACCGACGCCCATTTCTTCCGCCAGGCATCCGGCGACTGCATAATAGGCCAGTCTGGCAATGGGTTTCAGTTTTAATTCTTTGGCTTTCTCGGCCGTCATCAGCATACAGAAAGCAGCGCCGTCGGTCATCTGTGAAGAGTTAGCCGCCGTTACTGAACCGCCTGCTTTGAATGGTGATTTCAATTTGGCCATATTTTCCACGGTAGCCGGCCAACGCACACCGTCGTCCGTATCAAAGGTTACATATTCTCTAACACGTTTGCCGTTTTTGATTTTATATTTCGCGGCCTGGATGGGAATAATTTCTTCCTTGAACTTGCCGGCCTTGATGGCTTCGTAAGCGCGGCGGTTGCTTTCCACACCCATCTTATCCTGATCTTCACGCGAAATATTATGATTTGCCGCGACGTTTTCCGCCGTGTTGCCCATGTTGATATAGACATTGGGCATACTGCCGTCCCATTTCCAATCCGGATGCGGACGCATGGCGGAGCCGCCCATCGGAATGTGCGTCATGCTCTCGCAGCCGCCGGCAATGATAATTTCCGACCAGCCGGCGCGAATCTTGGCCGTCGCATCGGCAATGGCCTGAAGACCGGACGCGCAGAAACGGTTGACCGTCATACCGGAAACGGAAATCGGAAGACCCGCTCCCATCGCTAGAATTCTTCCCAAATTCATCCCCGTTTCGGCTTCCGGGAAAGAACAACCGACAATCAAATCATCTATTTCTTCAGGCTTTACTTGCGGGACTCTGGCAAGCAAACCTTTGAGCACCTGGATCCCATACTCATCCGCTCGGGTGCTGGCAAGGCCGCCTCTTCTGCGGGCGCCTGGACTTCTTACGGCTTCAACAATTACAGCATCACTCATGATCTTCCTCCTTCATTTCTAGAAGGCGCGGAGGCTTTTCTTAGCTGTTTTTTAAACCGCCGCGCACATTGTTTCATTCAAATTTAGTTACGCAGAGGCTTGCCCTTGGTCAGCATATGCATAATGCGCTCGTGCGTTTTCGTCTCTCCCATCAGGCTGAGGAAACCTTCTCTTTCCAGATCCAGGATTTCCTGTTCGGAAACAAACGTTCCTTCCGCGCAGTCACCGCCGGAGAGAACATAGGCCACTTTTCTGGACACGACCAGATCGAAATCGGAAATAAAGTTGCCGTAACGCATATTCATCAGAATCGCGTCCGCCAAACCGCGGAAGTTCTCGCCCATGACGGGGATCAGAGCGGGCCGGGGCGGTTTGTAACCGGCCATCACCAGGGACTTCACGAGCTGTTTGGCTTCGTAGATCTGCTGATCGCGGCTCATGTTGATGGTTTCCGACTTGCGGATGTAGCCCAGTTCCATGGCTTCGGCCGCACTGGTGGCAACTTTGGCCATCGCGATATTTTCAAACGCTTTGGCCATATGATACTGCAGATTCAAACCGGCTTCCACAACGCCATCCGGAATGCCTTCCGTCACGCGCAGCAGAATTTCCTTGCAGCCGCCGCCCGCGGGCAGCACGCCGACGCCGACTTCGACCAGACCCATATAGGTCTCGCCGTTCGGCAGGCAGCGCGCGCCGTGCATGGCGATTTCGCAACCGCCGCCCAGCGCCAGACCGGCAGGAGCCGTTACAACCGGCTTGGAGAGGTACTTCATCTTCATATTGCCGTCCTGCAGGGCTTCGATGCTCTTTTCCAGCAGATCCCACTCGCCCTTCTGAGCAGCGACCAGGACCGCGAAAACGTTGGCGCCCGCGGAGAAAGCACGCTCGTCGTGATTGGCGACCACCATACCTTCAAAATCTTTCTCGACGATGTCGCAGGAATCGTTGAGCATCTGATTCAGGCCTTCGTCAATGGAGTTCATCTTGGTATGGAATTCCAGGCAGACCACGCCGTCACCGATGTCAATGAGGCTGGCGCTTTCATTTTCTTTAACAATCTTTTTGCGGCTTTTCAGATCGGGCAGCAGGATGATTTTGGGATTTTCATCAATCTTGGCATAGCCCTTCTTTTCAAAGTCGTAGTAATACTTGCCGTCTGCTTTGGTTGCGTAGAAAGTCTCACAACCTTTTTTCAGCATTTCATCGATCTTCTTGGGAACTTTCAATTTCAGCTTCTTCATGACTTCGATAGCTTCTTTGACGCCCACGGCATCCCACATTTCGAAAGGACCCAGCTTGTTGTTGTAGCCCCATTTCATGG
>JAKLES010000052.1 GCA_022711575.1 Deltaproteobacteria bacterium
GAAATGAAAGAAAGGGTTCGGGCGGGCATTGGCGCCATTCCGCAAGAAAAGTATCGCCTCCTCTGGGACAACCTCCCCATTTGGTATCGGATGAAATGGCTGTCACAAAAATTTGCCGAACACAATGCCTGCCTTGTGGCTGACACCTATACATCGGCCTGGTGCGGATCGATGAAGTATATCAACGAAAGTAAGTTTCTCGATTCGATGGCCGAGGCCTACTCACGAATTTATCTGAATATCGGCGTCGATGAGATGGCGAAAATGGTTATCGAGATGATCGATAAGTATGATGTCGATGGATTTGTGCTGCATTCTAACCGCAGCTGTAAACCCTATTCGTTCGGCCAGCTTGACATTCAGCGGATTGTGGAAAAGGAAAAAGGGATTCCGTGTCTGATGATCGAAGCGGATATGGTTGATGAACGGAGTTTTTCCGAAAGCCAGATTTCAACCCGAATCGACGCATTCATGGAAATCATCAAAGAGAGGAAAATCTCCTCCAATGGACGTGAGACTGAAAGCTGAAGGCCCAAGACTGAAAAGCAAAACATAAAGGATCAGAAATGCGGACAGCGGGTATTGATATCGGTTCTATTACGGCAAAAGCAGCCATTGTTGAAGACGGGGGAATTCTTGGAACGAAGATTATTTTCACCGGCTATAATGCGGAGGCGGCGGGCGTCAAGGTGTATCAAGATTTACTTTCCGAATCCGGACTGGATACATCATCCATTGTTAAAATCGTTTCCACCGGCTACGGCCGAAATTCGGTGAAGTTTGCCGACAAGACCTTTACGGAAATCATGGCGCATGCCGCCGGCGCGTATCTTTTGAATCCGAAGATTCGAACAATTATCGACATCGGTGGGCAGGACAGTAAAGCCATAGCGCTCGATGAACATGGCAAGGTCAGGAATTTTGTCATGAACGACAAGTGTGCCGCGGGAACCGGCCGTTTTCTGGAAGTGATGGCCCGGGCGCTCGAAGTCAACCTCGATGAATTCGGCGCAATGTCACTGCAATCAAAACTACCGTCCAAAATCAGCAGTTTGTGCACGGTTTTTGCGGAATCAGAAGTGATTTCGCTGATTGCCCGCGGTGAAAAAAGACCCGACATCATTGCCGGCATCCATGAATCCATCGCTGCCCGCGTTTCCTCCATGATCGCGCGCGTTGGAGTTGCCGAGCCGGTGATGATCACGGGCGGTGTTGCGCGCAACGCCGGCGTTGTGGATGCGCTGGAAAGAAAACTCGGTGTGAAGATCGCGGTATCATCTTATGCTCAGGTCAATGGAGCGATCGGCGCGGCTGTTTTGGCCGCAACTCTTTAGTCTCTCGGGCTCGACAACTAATTCGTTCTGGGAAGCCAGACCCGCGTCTTTGTTCAGAGCCATGTTTAATGCGGGGTTTTGACGGATTTGATCAGGAGCGGCGCCAGGCAAACACAGGCAGTAGCGACAAGGAAAATCGCCCGCAGTCCCATGAACGCAGAGAGCAGACCACCGGCTAAAGGGCCGATCAAGTTGCCGAGTAAATACCCGCTTTGAAACATACCGTAAATTCCACCTCGCTCGTGTTCATCGGTAGCGTGACGAACAATCGAGTTGATCACCGGTAACATACCGGAAACAAAAAGGCCCAATCCCGCCCGCAGGAACATCAGTTGATAAGCATTGGTGACGAAAGCCTGCGGCAATAAAAAAATGACCATGCCCAGGGCGGCGATCCTCAGGACTTTTTTATGCCCTATTTTATCCGATCTTTTGCCCCAGAAAGGAGCGGAAATCGTGCTCATCAGTCCGGCAACACCGAAGACTGTGCCGGTGACCAGACCAACATACGCCTCCGGAACCTTCAGGTATTCAACATACAGGCTGATAAAGGGCGCGATGAAAAAGACGGAGAATTGAATCAGAATTAATAAAAGGAACATGCTGCGCAGTTCGGATGAATGGGCGATCCGATGGAAGTTAATTTTAAGTTTGATCAGACCCGGTCCGATTGCAGGTTCAAAGTCTTCGTGAACATAAAAATAGACGACAGCCGCCCCTATCGCGCACAGAACGCCTGTTATAAAGAAGATGGGGCGTATCCCGGCAAAGTGCATGAGCACGCCGCCCAAAAATGGTCCGAGAATCAGGCTGGATACCAGAGCTGCCTGGAGTGTTCCCAGAGCGTAGCCCGTTTTTTCAGACGGCGAGGAGGATGCCATCAAGGCGAGCGAAGGGGCGATAAATCCGGAGAGACATCCCTGTAAGAAACGACAGGCCACAAACTGCGGCGCACTTTGCGCGAATCCCATGAGGATATTGGCCAGAGCCAGTCCTATCATGGCGCGGACGATCATGGGTTTGCGTCCATACCGATCGCCCATGATGCCCCACAACGGCTGCATGAGGGCGGAAACAACAAATGGAGCGGCATAGGCGATGCCACTCCAGATTTTAATGGCTTTATCTCCCGTAACCCCGAGATCCCTTAGGTAAAAGGGCAAGAATGGGGCGACCAGATTGAGGCCTAAAGCCGCTATAAATTGCGCGCACCAGAGACTGTAGAGATTTCTTTTCCAGGATTCCATTTTTATTTCTGCGGGGACGAATTAGTTTTGCATCTTCTGCAATTGCCGAGCCCGGCTGAACATTGCTTGGCGGAAATCCGCAGAAAATAGCAGCAGATGCCCCTTTCCCGGGAGCAGTTGCAATTGCGCATTTGCCAGATTCGCCGCCAGATGGCGGCCAAACGCTTGCGGCACAAAAGCATCCGCCTCACCCTGCACGATCTGAATGGGATTCTTCACCGCATTCATCTCAAAGCCCCAGTATTGCCACTGCACCTTAAGATCCTGCACGGCGCCGTCACTGCCTTGCTGGAGGCCTTCCTGCTGTGTGCGTATGAACAAGCAGGCGCTGGCAGGGGAATCGAGCATTTGGCGATCGGATGGCGGCATTTTTTCAAGCGCCTCCTGCAGGTAGAAATCCGGCCGATGCAGATCGGTACGCCGCACACCCCACACCGTCAAACTAAACGCCAGGGGGTGATTTTCCGCCAATTTTGAGCCGGGCAAACCCTTGTCTGCCATAAAATTTTTTGCATCGGGGAAACGGGAAAAGTCCGTATAGCCGGAAATTGCAAAGGTAAATGCCACCCGTTGGGGAAAATAATAATTCGTCGCGATGACGGGCGGTACGCCGCTGGACCAGCCGATCAGGCCGAAGCGGACGATTTTTTTCAGATCGGCCACAGCGGCAAGATCTTCGGCAAAATTCTTGAGCAAGTAGGGTTCGATATAGGGCGAGCGTCCAATACCGGGGCGATCGAAGGCAATCAGGCGATAACCGAAATGACGGGCATCCTCATCCAGCAGGGCCAATTCCAGGCGGGACCCAGGGTTCCCATGGGCGTAAAACACCGGAAAACCCTGGGGATCACCTGCTTCCGTAACTGCCAGTTGATGCCCGTGCACCGTCAGCATCTGCGTTAGCAGCGCTTCCTCCGGGATGCCGGAGCAGACGATTGGCTGCGACAGTTTGCCTTCTTGCTGCCCGACGGCTGCACACGCTATGAAAAACGGCAACAGTACTGCCGCCAGAAAACAGTTTTTCCATCGCATAGATACCTCCCGGTGAACACCAAACTTACATTGGTATCAATAACTACAGCACGAGCTTGGCTGAGCTCAGCATCACCATATCGAGGAGAACGTTGACGCTCTCGTTCACGAAGGGAGCATACTGGTCCCTGGCCTTCTGCTTAAGCTCGGTGAGTGTTTCCTTCTTCTTGCCCCCGTTTTCCTTCTCCATCTCCTTGCGTAAGTCGGATAGCCGTATCACACCCTTCTTGCCGGCGGCTTCCTTGTTGTTCTTGATAATCTCGGCGAATTTCACATCTTTGGCGACCCGGGTCTTGGATCTTGCTGCCAGTTTAGCGAGTAGGGGCTGATCCACAGCTTTCCAGAGTGGCGCTGCTTTTCCCGGGGTGCCGAGAAAGGGAGTGATTGCCTCGGCCGGAAGGGGGTAATCCAGTCCCGTTTCACCAATATCTTCATGAATGAACCAGATAGGTAGCCGCACATCCGCTTCCACACCTATTTTCTGTGTCGATTTGCCGCCTGGCAGGAAGTACAGCGCCGTGGTGACTGTGATGCCGCCCAAATCCAAAGGTAATGGCGTCAGTGCCTGCACAGACCCCTTGCCGAAGGTATGGTCCGATCCGACAATCACAGCCCGACGGTGGTCTTTGAGAGCACCGGCCACGATCTCGCTGGCCGATGCGCTCAGGCGGCTCGTCAGTACGACGAGGGGACCCGTATAGACTGCACGCGGGTCTTCCGCGGGAAATATAATCACCTTGCGCTTGTCGCCTTTCGTTCCCGGTGCGGCTGCACCGTTAGCGAGAATAGTCACCTTCTCGCTGCTGTCTTTGGTTGCCACGATTCCTCCTTCGTCCAGAAAAAGCCCGGCAAGGCGCACCGCTTCCTCGAGCAGCCCCCCTCCGTTGCGTGACAGGTCCAATACGATCCCATCGACATGCCGGCGTTTGGCTTCCGCGAGAAGGTTTTTCACATCTTCATAGCAGGACGTGTTTTCCTTCTCGTCGCCATAGAAGGAAGGAAGATCGATCACGCCGAAGCGGTACTGCCTGCCGCCTACTATCCGTGTTTCGTAGTCAATCTTGGCCGCCTGTTCCTTGATATCGATTTTGTCACGTGTGATCGTGACATCAAAGCGGTTTGTGTGTTCTGCCTGTCGCAGGATTGTCAGGGTTACCTTCGTGCCTTTCTTGCCGCGGATCATCTTAACAACGTCGGGCAGGTCCATATCGATAACGTTAACGGGTTTTTCTCTTTCTTGAGCCACGGCGATGATCTTATCCTTTAACTTTAACCGGCCCGAGCGCTCGGCGCCTCCGCCGGGAATCAACTCCTCAATGACGGTAAAGCCGTTATCGCTGCTGAGGGAGGCCCCGATTCCTTCCAGAGAATGCTGCATCTGAATCTCAAAGTCCTTAAGATTTTCAGGGGACAAATAGTTCGTGTGCGGATCCAGGGCCAGGGCGAAAGCCTTGGCGGCGCCTGTAATAAGTTTTTCGGGATTGCGCTCGACTACCCGCATCGTCTGCAGTTCATAGTGGTGAATCTGCTGATTCTTCGCTTCCGTTAGGTCAACACCCGCCAACAGATCGCTTTCGATCTGGAATTGCACAATCTTCCTCAAGAGTTCATGCTTTTCCGCCGCTGTCTTCACATAGGGGCGCTTGTCCCAGTTGACGATCAGTTCCACTGTCTCATCGAATCGATATTCCGTCCCCAGAATCTCTTTGACGATGGCCTCATTCTCCCGCGCCCGCGTGACGAGAAGGTCGTAAACCTGTTGCAGCACGGCACAGTTACCCGTTTGCATGCTGGTAAATGCGCCGTGAAGAGCCGGTTTTAGCCATCCCACATCGGACTCATAAAGAAGCGTTTTAGAGGGGTCAAGCCTCTTGATCATCTGGTCAACGGCGTGAGTATTGATCTCTCCGGTCATATTCTTCGTTGCGTAGTGGTTGGCTAGTAATCCTTCCATCAGCTTGGGCAGGCGGTTGCAGGTAAGATTTTCGGCCGCACAGGAAAGAGACAACAGGGGGATCAGAAAGAGAATCAGTAAGAATCTCAGGAAATAGAACCCGCCTTTGTGGTTGAAGGCCGCTTTGCGGCGATGGTGATGGTCCTCGGGGGTGTTTTTGGCAATACTGCCGATGTTTCTATCGCACATACTCATGCTATCTATCTTTCCGCCATACCGGGGTACGGCTGTTTATGATTTTGCTCCCTAGGAGAAATCCGACGAGCGAAACGATAGAAGGGCGGAAGGATTCTGTCAAGGGAAAAGGGAAATGACATCAAGAAGGACCTATGAAAAAATAACCAAACAGGTAACCATCGCTTTTTCTATCCTGCCCATTACCCTCGTTTATATTTTCCCTTGCAACGTTTCGTCAAAGTTGTAAGATAGCGCCAGTTGAAAGACAAATGTTTGCAAGGATAAGAAAAACTTGGGCGCTGTCCCTCGTTTTTCAAAGAACTTTTAAAATGGAATGGTATTTACTCCTGCACGATAAACCCAACCCCTTCTTTCCGCATCATGGCCTATCGATTTTGAAAAGCATGCCATGCGATCAGAACCATTAGACGCAGGAAATAACCATGACCAACGATTTACGATTGGAGACCTAAATGAAGAATGTAATGAATCTCGATCTGTTGTTTTATCCCGAAAGTGTGGCCGTCATCGGTGCGTCTGACAATCTTGGCGGCGGGAAGCTGCCCTATTTCCAGATCTTGCAGGCAAACGGTTTTGCCGGCGCTCTCTATCCCGTTAACCCGCGTCGTGCTGAAGTTTGCGGCGTCAAGGCCTATGCATCTATCGATGACCTTCCGGGACCCGTCGATTATGCCCTGGTCGCTGCGCCTGTCGAGCAGTCCATTGACATTGTCAGAGCGGCTGTCCGCAAAGGGATCAAATTCATTCACTTCTTCACTTCCGGTTTCGGAGAAACAGGAAACCTGAAGTTGGAGAATGATTTGGTCCGGGAAGCTCGGAAAGGGCATCTCCGGATTGTCGGCCCCAACTGCATCGGCGTTCAATGTTTCGAGTCGAAACTGTCTTTCAGGCTCACCAAGGCGCAAGAGCAGCCGGGCACGATCGCCTTCCTGGGACAATCAGGGGGGATTACATCCAGTTTTGTGGCCATGGCGACGACACGAGGAATCTGGCTGAACAAAGTCGTTTCCTATGGAAATCAGATTGATCTTCGGCTGGAAGATTACCTGGCGTATCTGGCAGATGACGACAAGATCCGTCTTGTCGCCTGTTATGTGGAAGATATCAAGGATGCGGATAAATTTTTGAAAACGCTTAGGAGGGCGACGTCCAAAAAGCCCGTGATTATTCTTAAAGGCGGCAAGACGGAACTGGGATCAAAGGCGGCGGCAAGCCATACGGGCGCCATGGCAAGCAATTATACGATCTGGTCCGCGGCTGTGCTGCAACATGG
>JAKLES010000053.1 GCA_022711575.1 Deltaproteobacteria bacterium
AAAGTTGGCAGGCCATGTCTGAAAACAAAAAGCAAAAACTTCATTTAGAATATCCGTGTTTATGGATGTATAAAGTCATTGGCGTTGATCAAGATACAATGAAAAGTGCCATTGCGGAAATTATCCAGGATCGCCCGTGCAAAATATCCCTGTCACGTCAAAGCGAAACAGCCAAATATATTTCACTGAATGTGCAACTGACTGTGGAGAGTGAATCCCATCGAACGGCTCTGTATGAAGCGCTGAAAGAACATCGGGCTATCAAATTGGTGTTGTAGTTCCCTACTACTTTGTTTCGGAAGCCTGCCTTTCTTTCCAGTATTGCCTAATATTGCTGCGGTGATTAAAAACAATCAGCACAAAAGTCGCCAAAGCGCCTGTGGTGGCGGTCAACGCCCATTGACAAGACAGGGTATGTCCCACGGACAGCGTGGCCGCCATAAAAAATGAAGCGATAAACGGCGTACGTTTCACCCCGTAAGCCACAACCCAGATCATGGCAGCTAACAGTGCCGCGCAGGGCGCAATCAACAGGGTATAGCCCAGATAATTGGCCACACCTTTTCCGCCGCGGAATCCGTGAAAACAGGGAAAGCTGTTTCCCAGAATCAGAAAAAAACCGGTCCAGGCCAGCCATTCGCACTGGATGCAATGCATGGCCAGCGCCGCCACCGCCAGCGCCCGCCCGATATCCAGCGCAAAGACCAGCGCCGCCCAGGGCATGCCCGCCTGTCGATAGACATTGGTCGTTCCGGCATTGCCGCTGAAACTCGAGCGCGGATCAGCACGGCCTGCAATTTTAAAAAACAGAATCGCAAAATTGACGGACCCTGCCAGATACGCTACAAAGCAAATTAGAATTACTTTCTCCACGTCCCTTCCTTAATCCATTGCGGCGGCCGCATGCGTCCCCGGGTAATGTCTCGCATACGCAGGCCGAGAATGCTTTCGTTGATGGTACCATTTTGCTCATAAATCCAGGCATCAAAAATGAATGGCTCACGGCTCACATCAACGGGCGCTACGCGGGCGATGTAGGCCCCGCCTTTCTTTGCCGGCGCATAAATAATACGCTGATCAAAACCCACAGGAAAAGGAACGATATCGGTAAACCGCTGACCCCAGACACAGGCCGCGTGCATCGTCGCGTCCAGCACAAAAGGCGATCCCAAAAATGAATCGTCGGCTTCGCCGCTGCCGCCTGAAATATTTGCCAACGCGCCTTCCTTGGAGACCAAAAGATCTCCGATGATGTTTTGATAGGACAAACCAAAGGGAATCAACTCCCGGTAGATCGAGGCGGCGGAAACATGAATACATTCTCCTTCCAGTTTCTGAGCCGTTCGAAAAGATATTGCAGGTTCGGGCAAAACCACATTTTGGGCAAAGGTCACTCTCGCGTGTTCCAGAGTTCTGCTCATGGGACTGTTCTTAATTTTTATGGACGTTAGAAGTGAAGCGCTGACGCCGCTCGCGTGTGCTTCGATTTCGATTTGCGCATCCTGTCGCTCCCCCACAGGCTCAAGGACCAATATTCTGGGAAACTGTGCGTCGGTCATCGTATGAAGCGTTGCCTGGGGATAACGAATTCTCACAGCCCGCGCCAGAGTGATCAAGGCTTCCACAGCAGGGAAAATAGCCTTCCCTTCAAAATAATGATCACGCAAATATGGCGGGGTCGAAAGCGTGAAGGAAAAGCGGCTTTTTATATTTTGTCGGGAAAGGTTTTCCATAGCTGAACCGTTTTGGGATCTACCGCCACCGGAGTGCCCGCCGTGTTGGCCGCGCAATGTTTCGTATAGCCGGCACAAACGATATATCCCTTTTCTGCATGCGTGACGATATAGTCAAACTGCAGGCGCACACGCTCCAGATTCACCGGCCGCGTATGAACATACATCATATCATCATAATGGAGCGATTGATAAAAGGTAATGCCCAGATCGATAATGGGATAGACATAGCCGCTCTCTTCTATTTCCTTGTAGGAATACGCCACATCACGCATCAGCGAGGTACGCCCGAATTCAAAATAGCGCAGATAATTGGAATGATAGACGACCTGTGAACGGTCGGTGTCAGCGTATAATGTACGGTGCTGCGCCCGATGCCAGATGAACCCGGTGGTTCGATCACGGACAAATTTCTCATTATTCTTGTATGTTTCCGGCACAAAGGCTTTGGGTTTCATATTATACTCCTCGGAAAATCACGCAGCAGTTCGTTCCACCGAACCCAAACGCATTGGACAGCGCGATTTCATATTTTTGTTTGCGGGCAACATTCGGCACTACGTCAATATCGGCGAGCTCCGGATCAGGCAGATGATTGATCGTCGGCAGAATAATACCCTGCTTCATGCCTTCAATCGTCAGCGCTGCTTCAATGGCGGCGGTTGCCCCCAACGTATGGCCGAGTTGGGATTTATTCGACGACACGGGAACTTTTTCCATGCCCTTGCCGAATATTTCCCGCAGGCACTTGACTTCCGTCC
Organism: Deltaproteobacteria bacterium; assembly: GCA_022711575.1. Taxonomy (GTDB): domain Bacteria; phylum Desulfobacterota; class Syntrophia; order Syntrophales; family Smithellaceae; genus UBA8904. The sequence continues at coordinate 2,495 of JAKLES010000053.1, forward strand.
GATCGCCTTTGGGCGTGGACGTGCCGTGAGCGTTGACATATTGAATATCCGTTGGCTTGAGCCCGGCGTCTTCGATAGTTTCACGCAGGGCTCGGATAATCGTCACCGGATTGGGACTGGTATAATGATAGGCGTCGGACGTCCATCCCACGCCTAATACCTCCGCTTTCGGGATCAGGCCATGAGCCTTAATAACCTCCTCCGCCGCCAGAACGACAACACCCGCGCCTTCTGAAAGCACAAAACCTTTGCGGTCGATGCTGAAAGGGCGAGAGGCCCGCGCGGGGTTACTTGCGGCACGGTCGTCAGGATGGACTTTAATCGTGGCATTCATATTGGCAAAGCCGTGAATCAACTCCGGTAGAATCGGCGCGTCCACCCCGCCCGCCAGAACAAAATCACAATCGCCGTCACGAATCATGCGTGCCCCGATGCCGATCGCGTGATTGCCGGAGGCACAGGCGCCCTGCGGCGAAAAAATAGGGCCGGTAAATTTTAAAAGCATGCCTGCTTTCCCGGACGGAAGATTGGCACACAAATTCGGCAGCAGGTAGGGACTCACGCGTAACGGACCGCGGTGCTCCAGATCATGCATGGCGACACGATAGGCATCCGATCCATTAAGTGCCGATCCGATCAGACAGGCCATTCTGGGCGCAATAGAATCATCCATTGTAATGCCCGCATTTTGGAGCGCTTCTGTGCAGACCGCCATCGTTAAAATTACAAAGGCCGCGTTCCAGTTATACACTTCCTTGGCATCGGTAAAATCAAGCTCGAGCGGAAACCAATCCGGTATCTCACCAACGATATCACAGGCTGATTCCACCTTGCAGCGGGTGACCTTGCGAAAACCCGCCTCGCCCTTCACGGCTCGCTGCCAGGTTTTCTCGAACGTGCTGCCCAACGGGGTTGCCGTCCCGTAGCCCACAACAAACACTCTGCGATTTTTCGGAGGTTTCATAATTTACCTTATCGTTATGAAGCGATTCGGCGCAAAAGCACACAGGAATTACAGCCGCCGAAGCCAAACGCATTTTTTAAAACAAATTCCTGTTTTAATGTTCTGGCGCCTTCCGGCACACAATCAATTGTCATGGAAGGATCGGGAACATAATTGATGGTCGGCAGAACGGTGTCTCGAAGCATCCCTTCCATGGCCAGGATGACTTCAATGGCTGAGGAAGCGCCCATCGCATGCCCGAGTTGCGATTTATTGGCCGACACCGGCGGAACTTTTTTGCTGAAGGTATTTCCCAGTGCATCCGCCTCTACTCGATCCCCGATTTTAGTCGATGTCGCATGCGCGTTGATTGCGTCGATATCCTGCGGTTGCAATCCTGCGCTCGCCATCGTCAGTTCGATGCATCTTTGCACCGTTAAGAGATTCGGCGCTACAAAATGACTGGCATCCGACGTCATAGCCTGGCCTGCCATTGCAAATTTTGCTTTGAGCCCATGCGTCCGCGCAAAGGCTTCCGAGGCCAGGATCATGCAACCCGCACCTTCGGAAACCACAAAGCCTCTGCGATTAGCCGAAAAAGGCCTGCTGGTTCTTCTCGGCGGTTCGTCAGGCTGGCCTTCTTTCGGACGATACGCGCCGTTCATCGTCACAAAACCCGCCAGAATCGGTTCAACCAATGGAAAATCAACGGCGCCGGCAATCACCATATCCGCCAGGTTTTGTTTGAGCATCATATCGCCGACAATCATAGACGTCACGCCTGTGGCACAGGCGGTGATAGTGGAACTGATGGGACCGGTCGCACCAGTTAGAATGGAGACTTTGCCACCCACCATATTGATACAGGAATTGGGATTAGCAAAGGGGTGCGGCATTTTATTTTCGGCAATCATCTGGCGATCGGCTTTTAAGACCGCGTCCATCCCACCGACGGCCGAACTGAATGTAATGGCTACACGCGGCGCAATGTCGGCTGTAATTTCTACCCCGCTGCGTTTCAGCGCCCGGTGAACCACCAGGAGCGCATATTTAAAAATGGGCGAGGTCCAATGCGCCATCTCACGCGGCTGTAAAAATGAATAGGGTTGGACATCCACGTCATCTACCTGACCTGCCACACGCACAGGGAAATCTTTGGCGAGCGGGAACCGGGTCAGCGGTCCGATGCCGCTTTCACCTTGTACGGCGCGCTGCCATTGGGTTTCCAAATCCGTTCCTAAAGACGAAACCGCGTCATAGCCCAATATAAGTGTTTTCCCGAACATGATCCCTTTATCTCTTTCGTTCAATCAAACGCGGCCATCATGCAAGAGCTTTCTAAAAATATCAATTATAATTTTTTGATTGTTTTCCGGAAGGAAATCATTGCGCTCGATCGACTGATTTCCGCACTGTGAACCTCGCGCCTTGAACCTTTTTTACCACGGGATCAGGCGATAGAGCTTGGCGAACATTTCATAAACTTCAATCCAGTTTTGGAAATCCCGGGTAGTATTCATGTGCGCGCGTTTATTGACCATAATCCAGCTCATGTGCGCTGCGCCGTCTTTGCAGGTGGAACAGTCCCGTGTGGCGGACGTGCAGCAGCGGTGGACAGTGTGAAGATCGGCGGCCCAGCGGTAGAAATGAATCAACCGGCGGGTCGGCGGCTTCCGGGTATCCAGGGATTCCGTGACGGACGGGCATTCCTGCCAGCCGAAGCGCCGCCCCAGCATCATGCCGGTGGTGATCACTTCATGATAATACTTACTGGAAATAACGGTCTGGGGATAACGGTCCAGCATTGCATCCATCTCCAGGCGCAGGTCATCGAGCTCGTCTTGCCGCCAGTAAAAGCCATCCACGCTTTCATCATTGGAAAGAAGCTGCAAATGCACTTTTAAACCGACATCGGCAATGCGGCGAATAACCGGTTCGATTCTTCCCACCTGTCTGGGTGTGACGGTGTAGAGATAGTAGGTATAAGGATCGCCTTCATAATTTTTGCTGGAGATGGCAAACGTATCTTGCCCTCTCAGAACCTTTTCGTCCTCGCCTCCGCCCCACAGGGAAATGCCCACCATCATGTCGGGAAATTGATCCCGGGGAACTTTAATCAGGCCGTTGGTCGCGCAGTAGGTCGGCAGGCGCTTGTAGAAGGCCGCAAGTCTGTCCATACACAGCGTCGGCTCGCCGCCAATCAGAATCGCGAGATTCACGCCGCGGGCTTTTTCCTGATCGATAAACTGCTCCCACTTTTCGATAGCCGTCTCTTCCGTTACATGATGCTCGCCGGAAGAAAAAAAGAAACACCCCTTGCAGCGCAGATTGCAGCGGTTGGTCAGATCATAGATGGAGCTGCGAATATTGAGACGGGCAATCCGTCGATAACGGTCATGCCAGTCTTTATCTAACAGCGCGCTAACGGTTTGCATGCCTTATAATCCTTTATATCTCCGTACTGTTTTACGACGTCAACTTCTTTGGCGGCGCAATCTCTATCGGGCAGAGATTGTTTCCTTTTTCGTATCCCATAACCCAAACAGCCAGATAGGTATCGACATAATCAAGCCAGGATTGAAAGGCTTCCAGGCTATTCACGTGACGATACAGACGCGCCGTCACCACGGCAGATCCGGCCGCATAATGACGGCAATCATCACAATCCGTATCCGGCACACAACAGGCAACGGAGCGGTCCCAATTCAGATCGGTCCGGTATTGACGAAATGAGCGTCCCAAACCGATATCCTGCGAAGGATTGCAACGGGGATACGAACAGCTGTAAAGGTCATGCAGCCCTTTCCCGCTGGTATGCGCCACGGCGTTGTAAACGGAAAAAAGAATGTTCTGAGGATGCCGGTTCAAAAGTGCGATCATCGCCGCCCGGGTGCGAAAAAGCGATTCTTCATGATGGCGCAAAGGCCCCGCGTAACCGACGGGAGATGAAAACACATTAAACGTCATTTTGCAGCCGGCAGCGACCAGTTCGGCGGCAACGTCGTTCACCTCATCGATGTTTTCCCGCGTGAACGTATAAACAAAGACCGCCCTCGGATCTTGCCGATAATTTTCAATCTGTTTTTTTAAAAGATTTTTTGCTTTTCTTGTCTTCAGGCTGGTATCATCATTTCCCCAAACAGAGATATGAATTTTATACCCGACGGATTCGGGTATTTTTTTAAACCCGTTGGTCGCAATGCTACCCAGCGGCATTTCGGCGTAACACACATCAAGCAATTCCGGGACGAGCGACGGCTCCGCACCGGCCAGAACGACATAGGTAATTCCGCGCGCTTTTTCCGCCCGCATCAGGGCGCGCCAATCTTCAGGAGAAAGGTTCTCCACGGCAAACTGCTTATCCCCCTCGAAATAATAGCAGCCGTCGCACCGGATGTTGCAGCGGTTGCTCATATCGTAGGTGGATTCCCGCAGATAAAAATATTGGCGCACTTTTTCCCATCGGGCTTTAACGTCCGGGCTTGCCAAGAGATCGGAAAATTTCGGTCTTTGGAGTGGTGCGGATGTCTTGTC
>JAKLES010000054.1 GCA_022711575.1 Deltaproteobacteria bacterium
AGTCATCAGAAGAGATTTTCGAGTAACTCCTTAAGGGAACTAATTGCAGATATTTCCATTTTTGCTACTTTTGTTAGCGAGGCCACGTTTGTTCTGGGGATAATACAGCGATTAAAGCCCAGACGCGCCGCTTCTTTCACGCGTATCTCCATTTGAGAAACAGCCCGTACCTCTCCTGTGAGCCCCACTTCCCCAAGAATAACCGTCCGGGCATCGACCGGCCGATCCAGAAAGCTTGATGCCATCGCCGCGACAACACCCAGATCAACCGCAGGTTCTTCCACCCGTACACCACCCGCCACATTAATAAAGATATCCGACCCGCCCAGATGCAAACCACAAATCTTGTCGAGAACCGCCACAAGAAGTGACACACGGTTGTGATCCACACCGATAGCCGTCCGCCGGGGCATTCCCAAATTGGATTGACTGACCAGCGCTTGAATTTCTACCAGAATCGGCCGCGTGCCTTCCAGGCTGGATACCACAACGGAGCCGGGGGCATTTTGCGGTCGCTCGGCTAAAAAGAAAGCCGAAGGGTTGGGTACTTCCTTGAGCCCGTTATCCTGCATTTCAAACACGCCGATTTCGTTAGTGGGACCGAAACGGTTTTTGATGCTGCGGATAATCCGATAGGCATGGCCGGAATCACCTTCAAAGTACAGAACGGTATCGACCATATGTTCCAGAACCTTGGGACCGGCAATAGAGCCGTCTTTGGTCACATGCCCGATCAAAAACACCGGAATGCCATTTTTCTTGGCCGAAAGAATGAGCCTTGATGAGGCTTCACGCACCTGCCCCACGCTGCCCGGAGCCGACATTAAGTCGCCCGAATAAACCGTCTGGATGGAATCAATCACCACAATGGCCGGTTCAATTTTCTTAATTTGTTCCAGAATTTTTTCGAGAGATACTTCAACAAGTACCAGTAAATCCCTGGCTGCCGCGCCAATCCGGTTACTGCGCAGCTTGATCTGATGGGCGGATTCTTCACCTGAAACATAGAGAACTTTCTGATCGTTTTGCGCCAGATTTCTCATAACCTGGAGCATGAGAGTGGATTTACCGATGCCCGGTTCACCGCCAATCAGAATCGCCGAACCGCTCACAATGCCGCCACCCAGGACCCGATCAATTTCAGCAATGCCGGTAAGTGTTCGCTCTCCCTCCTCGGCAGGTATCTCTTCTATGGGCATTGGCTTGCCATTAAAGGCCATCTCGGCGCGACTGCCGGAATCCGGCTCAGAAATCAATTCTTCGGCAAAGCAGTTCCAGCCGTTGCAGGACGGACACCTGCCCAGCCACTTGGGCGACATGTATCCGCAATGCTGGCAAAAGAAACTGGTTTTTGTTTTTTTCATACCTCTGCTCCTTTTATGAATCTGTGGAGAAAAGCATATTTGTTCTGAACCTGTCAATATGAATTGGGCGTCACAGATGAAACGGTCAAAAGATGAACAGATTTATCAAATGGATGGCTTTCGGAATATGCCTGAAGAAAGATCATCAATGCAGCATCCCCTATTTTGTGTCAAATATTTTCTGACGGACGAGACTGCGTTTCTTATAATGTCTCCCACAAAAATGAAGTCCTTTTTAATAATATCATTAGCTTATATATGAAATGGAACAGGTGCATTTATTTCATGCGACGCTGCATGGAACCGCATCAGCAAAGCCCCCGGCGTGTAGGACGTTTCCACCGAATAAATGTCTTAAACTTCTTCTGCAGGAGCTTTTTCTTTTTCAACAGGACATTGCTTATTCTTGAAAAATTCAAAGTAGAGCAGCGGGACTGCAATCAGTGTGAGGATGGTTGAGGCCACGGCGCCGAACATCATGGCGATGGCTAGCCCCTGAAAGATGGGATCAAAGAGCATAACAAACGATCCGACCACGACGGCAGCAGCGGTCAGGACAATCGGCCGGAAACGGACGGCACCTGCTTGGATCAATGCCTGACGCAGATCCCCTTTCTCCTGCCATTCCATTTGAATAAAATCGACCAGCAAAATGGAATTGCGCACAACGATACCCGCCAGGGCGATAAATCCGATCATCGACGTTGCCGTGAAAAACGCGCCGAACAGCCAGTGGCCAGGCAATATTCCCACCAGCGTCAGAGGGATGGGTGCCATAATCACCAACGGCGTCACAAAGTGCTTAAACCAAGCAACCACCAGAATATAAATAATGATAAGGACGGCGGCAAAGGCAACACCCAGATCACGGAAGACTTCATAGGTGATATGCCATTCACCATCCCACTTCATGGAGTAGTGATCTTCCAGCCAGGGCTGGCTCGTGTAAAACTGTTTGAGTTCATAACCCTCGGCCAGCGGCAGTTTGGCAATGGCCGAATTCATTTTCAGAATGGCGTAAACGGGGCTTTCTTCCGTTCCGGCCACATCACCTGTGACGTAAGTCACTCTTTTCATGTTCTTGTGATAGATCGCCTTCTCTCCGGTCTCCTGCCGCGTCTTGACCAGTTCGGCCAAGCGAACCTGCTGTCCGGTTGATGAAGGGATGGTCAGCGACTGCAGGTCGGTCAGGTTGGAACGCTGCTCAATCGGCATGCGTAAAAATATTTCCACCGGTTCCTTTTCCGTTTTCATGTGTACCAGGCCCGCGCCGGTGCCGGACAGCGCGATTCCCAGACCTCGTGCAATCGCTTCCGTGCTAATGCCGTTGGTGGCGGCCTTTTCGTGATCGACGTCAAACGCAACCTTGCGCTGATCATCCTCTACAAACCAGTCCACATCTACAACACCGTCTGTTTTTTCAAATATATTCCGAACCTTTTTGGCGATTTCCATTTGACGGTTAGTTTCCGGACCGTAAATCTCCGCAACCAGAGTACTCAGAACCGGAGGTCCGGGTGGAATTTCCGCCACCTTGATACTGGCCCCGTATTTATCCCCGATTTTTTTCAACGCCGGTCGCAGGCGCTTGGCGATATCGTGACTCTGATCACTGCGTTCATCCTTGGTGACGAAATTCACTTGGATATCGGCGACATTACTTCCTGAGCGCAGAAAATAATGTCGCACCAAACCGTTAAAGTTGTAAGGCGAGGCCGTTCCCACATAAGATTGGAAATCGGTGACCTCCGGAACTGTTTTCAAATACTCCGACATTTCTCGGGTGGCGGCAGCCGTTTCTTCCAGTGTGCAGCCTTCCGGCATATCGATGACGACCTGCAATTCACTCTTGTTATCGAACGGCAGCATTTTCATGGTTACCAGCTTTAACGGCACAAGGATAACAGATATTAAAAGTAACCCAAGGATGACGGACAAAGCCACAAGACGTTTTTTCCTGACGTCAATTAATGGACTGAGAAGTTTTTCATAAATCTTGGCGATGCCCTTTTCCTCTTTTTCTTCGCCATGATGACGAATATTCTTTAAGACAATGTAGGCAAGCCAGGGGCTGACAATAAAAGCCACCAGCAGGGAAAAAAGCATGGCCGCCGACGCTCCCACGGGAATCGGTCGCATGTAAGGCCCCATCAGGCCGGAGACGAACGCCATCGGCAACAGGGCGGCGATAACTGTAAAAGTCGCCAGGATGGTGGGATTGCCTACTTCATCCACCGCATACACGGCGGTGAGCGGTTCAATCTTATGCATCTTAAAATGACGATTGATGTTTTCCACGACAACAATCGCGTCATCCACAAGAATGCCGATGGAAAAAATCAGCGCGAACAGCGTCACGCGGTTCAGCGTGTAGCCATACAAATAATTGATGAGTAGTGTCAGCGCCAGCGTGACGGGAACAGCAACGGCCACCACAATGGATTCGCGCCATCCCAGGAAAACGGCAATCAGGATGATGACCGACACGGTGGCAATCAGCATATGATACAACAACTCATCGGACTTTTCTTTGGCCGTCTCGCCGTAATTGCGCGTAACCGTCACCTGCACATCATGGGGAATCAATTGTTTCTTCAGCGCTTCCACTTTATGCAGCGCTTCCTCGGCAACGACACTGGCGTTGGCTCCCTTCTGTTTGGAGACGGCAATGGTCACGGCGTCATACTGCCCCGAGGAATCACCGGTTAATCCTTTTTGGGCCGCCGCGGGTCCCATTCCCATGAAGACATAATGGGAGGGTTCTTCCGGCCCGTCGCTGATTTCGGCGACATCCTGAAGATAAACCGGACGGCCGTTGAAAACGTGAACAACGAGATTCCCGACGTCTTCAGCGTTTTTCAGAAAACGTCCCGTCTCGACAATGGTTTCGCGGTTATTGGCCGAAAAAGCACCGGAGTGAACGACGATATTGGCTTTCTCCAGGGCATTCATAATCTGGAAAGCTGACAAACTGTAGGCATGCAGGCGCTGGGGATCAAGCATCACACGAATCTGACGGCGTTGTCCGCCGATCACGGAAAACTCAGAGACATTGGCATTCTTTTTGAGTTCGCCACAAAGCTCCATCGCCACCCGCCGCAGTTCGTAACCTGTATATTGCGGGGATTTGCTCCAGAGGGTGAGCGCCAGGATGGGAACATCGTCAATGGATTTGGCCTTGACCATCGGCTGGGAAACACCGGGTGGAATCTTGTCGTAATTTGACATCAGCTTGTTGTAAAGCTTTACCAGGCTGCCTTCCATGTCTTCACCGACATAGAAGCGCACAATCGTCATATTGAAACCGGGTTTAACGGTGGAATAAACGTATTCGACACCCTTGATTTCCGAAAGAAGCTTCTCCATCGGAATGGTCACCCGTTCCTCCACTTCTCGAACGGAAGCGCCGGGATAATTGACAAAAACATCAATCATAGGGACAACAATTTGCGGTTCCTCTTCGCGCGGCGTCATGGTTACGGCGAAGAAGCCGAGCAGAAAGGCGGCAATCACCAGCAGCGGGGTCAACTTCGATTTGATGAACGCTTTGGCAATCCTTCCGGAAATTCCAATCCCTTTCATTTACCCTTCTCTCCTGAAATCACACCGCCGTCGACAACTTTTTCGATGCCTGACGTAATAATCCGGTCGTTTGCTTTTAAACCGGAAAGTATTTCCGTGCCGGCAGAAGAAACTTTTCCTGTGCGGACCAGGCGATAAGTCACCAGTCCCTGATCATCGACGGCGTAAACGCCTGTCAACTGGCCTTTTCGGACAACAGATTGAGCAGGAACAATCATGGCTTCCCTTTCCCCGATGGGAATTTGCACCCGGGCAAACAAACCGCTACGGAGTCTTGCATCTTTAAAACCGATCTTGGCTGTAAACGTACGGGATACAGGATCAACAGCGGGAAAAACTTCCCGGATTAATCCCTTCACCGGCTGGTTTTCCGGCTCAACAAATGCTTCCACAGCCATGCCTGTTTTCACCGAACGTCCCATGCCGGCATCAATAGACACTTCAATGTAAGAACTACCTTCCTCTTCGATCACCAGAAGTGGCATGCCCGGAGTGGCCATGCTGCCCGCATCAATGCGTTTCTCTGTTATCCTTCCGGATACCGGCGCCGTCACTTTAGTAAAAGAAAGATACGTTGCCGCTTCGTCCGCCATGGCCTTGACCCGGTTAAATTCAGCGTCCGCCAGTTTCTTCTGGGTATCGATCCGGTCCATTTCTTGCTGGGAAACAACGTCTTGATCGTAAAGTTTTTTATAACGCTGCCAGGTTTTATCCGTGAGATCCCTGCTTTGCTTCGCCGCCTCCACCGACATATCGGCGGCGCGCTGTCGCTGGGTGGCATCACGGTCATCAATGGTGATGAGTAATTGACCTTTCTGCACGACGTCTCCTTCTCTCACGTTCACAGACGTCACCCCGCCCATCACCCGGCTTGCCACCAGGCTGGTTTGGTTGGAACGGACGGTTCCGGTGACCTCATAGATATCATCAACCTTCGACACGGGAACCGGTTCAACCTGCACGCCGGAGATCTGCGGACGCTGAACGGATTCTTTTTTTTCCCCTTTGCAACCTGTTGTCATAAAACTCAGTAAGAGAATGAATATTCCGAAATAAGCGATGATCCATCTTGAGTGATTCTCTTTTTTCATAATTGTTTCTCCGCCATGAAATTAAATGACTTTAATATGATATTCAAGAAAATATCAATTGGCTGAATTTTCTATTTCACTTTGTACCCATCGTTAAGAGTTCTCAGTGATCCTCAGAAATGTTTACTGATAGAAATAATAAAAAGGTTTGCTCGACATGTCAAATTAAAAATGGTGCGTAGCGCTCTGATTCATTTTATCCCGGGGTATTCGCAATTGCTCGGGAATCGGACATTTGAATATCCTTCAAGGGACAGTCCATAATTTGAGAAAACCTGCGTAAGCGAAATAACCGGCAAAGCAAATCAGGAAAGTGGCCAGGACGGCGATCAATCCCCGGTAAATGCGGTCGGTGAGAAAATGCCTGCCTCCTGCCACTGCCGCCGAGATCAACGAATACCAGGCCAGATCAGCCAGAATGTGTCCCGCAAAGAAAAAGACAACGCCCCAGGTGCCGAATTGTAGAGAGTAAAGAATGTAGCCGAGGCCGATGGTGGCCCACCATATCGTCCAGTAAGGATTGGCAACGCTCATGAAGATGCCACTGAGCATCGGATGGGTCGCACGCCTAATTTCGGATTTCCAGGAAAGGCTTAAATTGGGCAAAGAGCGAAACATGCTGAAAGCCATCAAGATGAGAATAATTGAACCGCTCAACGCGATGGTCGCAAACACCGACGGTTTCTGAAGAAAGGGCGCAAGCCCCAAAAGCAGCGCGACAATCAGTGCCAACTCCAAAATTGCGTGTCCACCGATCAGCAGAGGCCCGGCAATGAATCCCCGCCGTGAACTCTCGGAGATAGTCGCGGTGAGCAGCGGCCCCGGCATTAAAGCGCCGGACAGCGCAATGACAAAAGAGGAGGCAAAAATGGCGACGCCGGAAGTCAGCATAGA
>JAKLES010000055.1 GCA_022711575.1 Deltaproteobacteria bacterium
CTGCACAGCGTGGTCGGTATTAGTGTTGATATCGATTTTATGTTGAGTAAAGAGAAAGAAAAAAAACAGGAAGCTGCCGTACTTCCTTTTGAACAGAGCCAAAATAATAACGGTTCTACTCCGGCCGTCAGAAATAAAAATATTTCCTATTTAAATAGTAATTATACATTTGACCGGTTTGTGATCGGCCCTTCCAACCAGTTTGCTCATGCCGCTTCCATCGCCGTAGCCAAGCAGCCAGCAAAAAATTACAACCCTCTTTTTATTTACGGGGGTTCAGGCTTAGGAAAAACTCATCTGCTAAATGCGATTGGCCTCATGACGAATGCCTCTCATCCGGATTTAAATGTCATGTATGTGTCTGCGGAAGCCTTTATGAACGAAATGATTAATTCCATTCGCTACGACCGGATGCCGAAATTTCGCGAAAAATACCGTAATATAGGTTGTTTATTAATTGATGATATTCAGTTTCTGGCGGGTAAAGACAGAACCCAAGAAGAATTTTTTCATACGTTCAACACCTTACACGATTCGGGCAAGCAGATTGTCGTCACCAGTGACAAATTTCCAAAGGATATTCCAAATTTAGAGGGAAGATTACGCTCCCGGTTTGAGTGGGGATTAATTGCCGACATTCAACCACCTGAAATAGAAACTAAAATAGCGATCATCGAAAAAAAAATGCAAGAAAGTAAAATTGAATTAACACCGGTCGTCGCTCATTATATCGCGTCTAATGTAGAGTCTAATGTTCGAGAATTGGAGGGCTTTTTGATCCGTATTGCCGCTTATTCTTCTTTAACGAATAGAGAAATTAATTTGGACTTGGTGAAAGAAGTACTCAATAAACTCGTTAAACACAATAATAAAGAAGAAGTGAGTGTAGAAGAAATTATTAAAGTGGTTGCAAGTCGAATGAATGTGAAAATTGCGGATGTTAAAGCCCATAATAAAAATAAGAATCTCGTTTTAGCCAGGCAAATATCCATGTATCTTGCTAGAAAATTAACAAATTTATCATATCCTGATATCGGTCAAAAAATTGGCGGTCGTGATCATTCAACAGTGATTTATGCCAATAATAAAATTATTAATACCATAACCTCTGATGTAAACTTTAAAAAGATGGTTCAGGAGATTGAAGATAGTGTTATCCACAAAACGTAGTAGGGAGTTACACATTTCCTCAACAAGGTTTATAAGTAAAAAGTATTAAAATAATTAAACAATAAATAGTAGTGAACATATCCACAGGTCTTATTACTAATACTAATTTTTTATATTAAAGAAAAAAATAAAAAAAGAATTAACACAATGGGAGGTTAAGATGGAATTTAAAATCAACAGAAATACCTTTTTGGATGGTATTCAAAAAACTTTAGGTATTGTCGAAAAGAAGACAACAACACCCATTTTAAATAACGTGCTTTTAAAAACGGAGCATAACAAACTAAAGATCATTGCCACAGATCGGGAGATCAGTCTTATTTCTGATTATGATGCGGACATTGCGGAAAAAGGTGAAATTACCTTATCCGCTAAAAAACTCTATGAGATGATTCGGGAAATCCAGGGAGATACTATTTATTTTACAAAAAGCGCCAATAACATTGTCAAAGTGACGTGTCAGAGAGCTGTTTATAAAATACCTGGGTTGCCGGCGGATGAATTTCCCAGTGTTGCGGATAGTCAGAATATGCAGTTTTTTAACATTCCCGGTTCAGCCATTAAGGATTTAATTAATAAAACAGCTTTTGCAATGGCTTTTGATGAAAGCAGGAAAAATCTTAATGGAATTTTACTTGAAACGTCTTCCGATGGAACGACTCATATCTGGAGGATGGTGGCGACGGACGGGCACAGGTTGGCAGTCGCCAAAGTAAATACCGTGGAGCCCTGTCCTGAAATGACCAAGGGAATTATTATTCCCCGTAAGGGATTAATGGAAGTTAAAAAAATAACAGATGTTCATGAAAATGTTAGTGTTGGCGTTCACAAAAATATGTTTGTGGTGAAAACCGACAATACTATTTTAAAAGTCAATCTGGTGGATGCAGAATATCCTGATTACAAAAGAGTAATTCCCACGGAAAAAGGTGTGGGAGTGACTTTGGATAAAGAATCATTTCTTCATGCACTAAGACGCATGAACGTTGTCTCTTCAGAACGCTATAGCGGTGTCATTATATCTTTCACCTCCGGGAAAATGACTCTTAATTCAACTAATTTAGATGTTGGAGAAGCAACAGAGGAAATTGACATTAGTTATACCGGGGAAGATATGGATGTTGGGTTTAATGTTAATTATGTTATCGATGCCGTTTCAGCAATTTCTATAGATAATGTTATGATGGAAGTTGGTGTTGGATTGAAACCAACTGTCATCAAACCGGCGGAAGGTGATAATTACTTATGCATTGTGATGCCGCTAAAAATATAAAATTTTTTTAGATAACAAATTCGAGATAGGAAGAAGTGTAAGGAGTTAAAAATTGTTATGACAGAGATGTATAATGCCGATAGTATTAAAGTTTTAGAAGGTCTGGAGGCTGTCCGTAAAAGACCGGCAATGTATATTGGTTCTACCAGTAAAGAAGGATTACACCATCTGGTGTATGAGGTTGTTGACAATAGTATTGATGAAGCTGCGGCAGGGTTTTGCGACACGATTTCTGTTAAGATAAGGGTTGATAATAGTATTGTAGTGGATGATAACGGCCGTGGCATACCGGTGGATATTCATAAAACAGAAGGTGTATCGGCTGCGGAAGTGGCAATGACCAAACTGCATGCCGGAGGAAAATTTTCAAATGATTCCTATAAGATATCTGGCGGTCTGCACGGTGTTGGTGTATCCGTTGTTAATGCTCTTTCTAAAACTTGTGAACTGGAAGTGCGACGTGACGGAAATGTTTACCGGCAAACTTATAAAATAGGTGTTCCGGATGGACCTTTGCAAATGGTGGGAAAAACCAGAGGTCGCGGCACCACGGTGGCTTTTTTGCCTGATGATGAAATTTTTGAAGAAACAGAATTCAGTTTTGACGTTATTGCAAACCGCCTGAGGGAACTGGCGTTTCTTAATTCCGGCGTCAAGATCACACTGGTTGATGAACGAGCTGAAAAATCGGCGGAATTTTTCTATAAGGGCGGCATCGTTTCTTTTGTTGAGTATATTAACCGCAATAAAAAAGTTCTTCATAAAGATCCGATTTATGTCACCGGCGCCAGGGAAGATTGTGCGGTGGAAGTTGCCCTGCAATATAATGAAACCTATTTGGAAAATATATTCTCTTTTGCCAACAGTATTAACACCGTTGAAGGTGGCATGCATATGGTTGGTTTCCGATCGGCCCTGACCCGTGTGTTTAACAACTATGCCACCAGTAATAAATTAATTAAAGACGGGAAGGAATCCCTGCGCGGTGAGGATTTGCGTGAAGGCCTGGCTTGTGTCATCAGTGTTAAAGTCAAAAATCCGCAGTTTGAGGGACAAACCAAAACAAAACTGGGTAATAGTGATGTAAAAGGTCTGGTGGAAGGTATTGTTTATGAAAAAATAGGATCTTTCCTGGAAGAAAATCCTCCGATTGCCAAACAAATTCTCAATAAATGTATGGAAGCGGCTCGCGCCCGCGATGCAGCGAGGCGTGCCCGTGAGCTGACTCGGCGGAAAAGCGCTCTGGAAGTAGGTGCTCTGCCAGGAAAATTGGCCGACTGCCAGGAAAAGGATCCGGCATTAAGTGAGATTTATCTGGTCGAGGGGGATTCGGCTGGTGGTTCGGCTAAGCAAGGCCGGGATAGAAAGAATCAGGCGATTTTGCCCTTGCGTGGTAAAGTTCTTAATGTGGAAAAAGCCCGTTTTGATAAAATACTGCAAAACGAAGAAATCAAAACGATGGTGACGGCTTTCGGAGCGGGCATCGGCGCCGACGATTATGATATCAGTAAACTGCGTTATCACAAAGTCATCATTATGACCGATGCGGATGTGGACGGCGCTCATATTAGAACGCTGCTTTTAACTTTCTTTTTTCGCCAGATGCGGGAGTTGATTGAGAGAGGTTATTTATTTATCGCTCAGCCGCCGCTTTATAAAGTAGTGGAAAAGAAAAAAGAGCTTTATATCCAGAATGAAGAAAAAATGAGAGACTATATTCTGGAAAACGGTGTGGAGAAAGTAAACTTATTGATGGGCGACGGCAGTCCCTTTCCTGTTACGGGAAACAAATTATTAACTATCATAAAAAAAATTACGCGTATCAAAGATCTGCTGGACCGCTTTGAAAAGGAACATCGCAACCGGAATATCATCCGGATCGCTGCCGGAGATCCGACTTTAACGGATGAGACGTTTCAAAATGAAAGTGAGCTTTTAAAAATCGCCGGCAGGACGGTTGTTGCTATGGATAGCGATGTTGTTGCCGACTATCGTATTGAAGACGATCCTGATCATGGCGGCTATAAAATAGTCTTCGACATCAAAAATAACGGAAATATCTTTACCACCTGTGTGGACAGAGAAATTTTCCGCATGCCGCAATTCGGTGAAATCAGAAACCTGTTAGGGCAGGTATCCGTTTTAGGGGAGGCGCCTTACCGCGATCAGCCGGAGGAATCTGCTGAGCCCATCATTATACCGACCGCCAAGGATCTGGTCGAATATATCATCAACCAGGGCAAGAAAGGTTTGACGATCCAACGCTACAAAGGCTTGGGTGAGATGAACCCGGAACAGCTCTGGGAGACAACCATGAATCCCGAAAAACGAACACTGCTGCAAGTGGGTGTTGAAGACGCAGTGGAAGCCGATGAAATCTTTACCACGCTGATGGGCGATGCGGTGGAACCGCGACGGGACTTTATTTTTCAAAATGCCATGAATGTTTCCAATTTAGATATCTAGCGGAAACCTGAAATAACACGATCATGCCGGCAGATCTGGACGGCTTGTATAGCAAGAGAGGAAGAAACAAAATGGAACGAGATATCCACCACAAGCAAACCTTGGTGAATATAGAAGATGAAATGAAGAAATCGTACCTGGATTACTCCATGAGCGTCATCATCGGTCGTGCGCTCCCCGATGTGCGTGATGGTCTGAAACCGGTGCACCGCCGGATATTGTATTCCATGTATGAAACGGGCTACCGCCATAATAAACCCTACAAGAAATGCGCCCGCATCGTCGGCGATATTATGGGTAAATATCATCCGCATGGTGATGCGGCCATTTATGACACGCTGGTGCGTATGGCTCAGGATTTTTCGCTGCGCTACATGCTGATCGACGGACAGGGAAACTTCGGTTCAATTGACGGAGACCCGCCCGCCGCCATGCGTTACACGGAAAGCCGCCTGGCGCGCATTTCCGATGAGGTGATGGCCGATCTGGAAAAAGATACCATCGATTTCGTTCCCAACTATGATGAATCCCTGCTGGAGCCTTCGATTCTGGCGACGCGCCTGCCGCTTTTACTATTGAACGGAACATCAGGCATCGCCGTCGGTATGGCGACCAATATCCCGCCCCATAATTTGACGGAAATCATCGATGGCGCCATTGCATTGATCAAAAATCCCAAAATGATTATTGAAGAGCTGATGAAGCACATACACGGGCCGGATTTTCCGACCGCCGGTTTTATCAACGGACGGGAAGGAATTCTTTCCGCTTATAAAACAGGACGTGGGATCATCCGCATCAGGGCGCGCGCGTTGATTGAAAAGAATGCCCGCAATGATCGGGAAAGCATTATTGTTACGGAACTGCCCTATCAGATCAATAAAGCCACCTTGATTGAAAAAATTGCCGAACTGGTGCGAGACAAGAAAATTGCCGGCATCTCGGATTTACGCGACGAATCAGACCGGGAAGGCATCCGTGTGGTCATTGACCTTAAACGTGATGAGAATTCCGCGATCATCCTCAATCAGCTTTATAAATTCACCCAAATGGAAGTTTCTTTTGGTATCATTATGCTGGCGATCTCTGAAGGCCGCCCGCAGGTTTTTAATCTTAAGGAAGTTCTCGAAAAATTCATTGCCTTTCGTCAGGAAGTGGTGGTTCGCCGCACGCGGTTTGAACTGGCGCGAGCCAAAGAGCGGGCGCATATCCTGGAAGGCTACATTATTGCCTTAAATAATATTGATGAAATCATCAAAGTCATCAAGGCGGCCAAAACTCCCAATGAAGCATCTGTGGCGTTATGCGCGAAGTTCAGTTTGTCTGAGATTCAGGCCAAGGCCATTCTGGAGATGAGACTGCAACGTCTGACCGGACTGGAAAGAGACAAGATTGATGCGGAGTATAAAGAAGTGACGGCATTGATTGCCAAACTGGCCGGCATTCTGGCCGATCCTCAAAAGGTTCTGCAGGTCATTATCGAAGAGCTCACGGAAATAAGGGAAAAATACGGAGACGAGCGGCGGACGGAAATTGTTGCCAGCACGGAAGACATCAATATTGAAGACATGATTGTGGAAGAAGACGTGGTCGTGACGATATCGCATGCCGGCTACATCAAACGAAACGCAGTCAGCCTTTACAAGAGTCAGCATCGCGGCGGACGCGGCAAAGTCGGCATGGGTACCAAGGAAGAAGACTTTGTGGAAAAAATCTTTATCGCGTCCACCCATCACTACCTGCTGGTCTTCACCGATGCAGGCAAGGTTTATTGGTTGAAGGTCTATCAGATCCCGCAAGCCGGTCGTGCCGCAAAAGGCAAGGCCATGGTCAACCT
>JAKLES010000056.1 GCA_022711575.1 Deltaproteobacteria bacterium
ATATCGCCGATTTTGCGGTTTAGAACATACTTGTAGAGAAAAATAATTGCGCATAATGCCTGGTTTTGTGTTGAGGCGCTGACATGTTCTTTAACAGCCAAATGTGTCAAAAAAGCATTTATTTCCGGCTCGGCCATGTCTTTCGGATGCCGGACATTGTGAAAAAAGATAAACCGCTTGATCCAGTGAATGTATGTGACTTCTGTTCTCCGGCTGTAATGACGTGAGCGCGTAGCTTCTCGAAGTTGATCAAGAAGTTTCGGCTTTTTGTCAGTTGCCGGCATCGGCATAACTACTCTTATTGCCGGAGAAGTTGCCGCCGCAGGTTTTGCTATGAAAGAGGTTGAATGGTTGATTTCAGGCTGAATCATGTTCAATTCCTCCAGGTCAAATAACTGCAAAATCTCAATTGTGGTATTTCCTTACCAATGCTGTAATCACCCCCGCAATGCGCAGCTCCGTCTGCGGAACAATCGGCGGATACTTGGGATTGGCCGCCTCCAACGTGATTGTCTTCCCTTTCTTGCGCAGATACTTCATTGTCCAGTTGCCGTCCACTTCGGCCAGAATAATGTCACCGTTTTTCGGCTGACGTCCCCTTTCCACAATGACCAGATCTTTTTCCATAATGCCCGCGCCGATCATAGAATCGCCTGTGACCGATAGAAGAAACGACGTTTCCGGATGCGACACCAGATATTCGTCAAAAGAAATGACATCACGCAATTCCTCTTCCGCAGGCGAAGGAAATCCGGCGCAAACCTCCCCGTTGACCGTAAATTTCACGTCCCGGCAAAGTTCGGTGTTATGATACACATCGGCATTGCCGGAAACGTTTTCAAGCCGATCCCGGCCCCGGCATCCGCCTGGAATTTCAACAATTTTAAATCTGTCAGGCAGGCATTCCGGCCCCGCACGGAAGTACTGGAGAGACGGCTTCGCCATCAATATATTGTTTATTGTTCCCATACCTGATTAATATAGAACGAACGTTCTAATGTCAAGCTAATTTAAACGGCACGACGGGAATGTCATATGACAGGAAGAATTGTTATGCTTCTCCCTGGTAGATGCAGCCGGATTCGGGACTTTCCTGAACGATAATTTTGCACAATTGCGGAAGCGCGGGTTGAAGACGCAGCCAGATCCAACGGCATAAGTTTTCCGAGGTGGGATTTTCCAGGCCCTCGATGCTGTTTAAATTCTTATGATCCAATTGATCAAGAATTGGCTCGAAAGCATATGAAATATCAGCGAAATCTATTACCCAGCCGGTGGTAGGATCAACGTTGCCCCGGAGATGGATTTCAACACGAAAAGAATGGCCATGCACCCTGGCACACTTGTGGCCGGCAGGCACACAGGGTAGATGATGCGCCGCGTCAAATTTGAACACTTTATAGATTTCCATTTTTGCTTCCTTATCGAATCCCTAATATTTTATGCAGCTGCAAGCTGATTCGCCACTGCGGATGAACCAGGACGTACTCCAAGGCCTGTCTCGTGGCCTGCTCCCTACCGACGCCGTCCATCGGTTGCAGAAAGAAATGCCGGAAATTCAGGTTTGCATATTTTTCAGGATCGGCCCCGGGCTGCGGATAAACCAGTTTTAACTCCTCTCCGCTTACCTGCGCCAATTCCACAGAGGCTTTGGGACTGACACAAATCCAGTCGATGTCCGAAGGCGCACAGATAGCACCGTTGGTTTCCACGGCAATTTCAAAATTTTCTTTATGCAGGGCGGCAATCAAGGCAGTATCAAGCTGCAAAAGCGGTTCCCCGCCCGTACACACAACAAAAGGCCTGGCCGATTTATTTTTTTTCTTCGGCCAGAGCAGTGAAATTCTATCAGCAAGTTCAGTTGCTGATCCATAAAATCCGCCGTTAATGCCACCTAGACCGACAAAATCCGTATCGCAAAATGAGCAGATCGCGTCTTTCCGATCCTCTTCTTTCCCCGACCATAAGTTACAGCCTGCAAATCGGCAAAAAACCGCCGGAC
This sequence comes from Deltaproteobacteria bacterium, assembly GCA_022711575.1. Classification (GTDB taxonomy): domain Bacteria; phylum Desulfobacterota; class Syntrophia; order Syntrophales; family Smithellaceae; genus UBA8904. The sequence continues at coordinate 2,003 of JAKLES010000056.1, forward strand.
GGCCACTGTTATAGCCTTCCCCCTGAACCGAGTAAAATATTTCCTTAACGGAATACATCCTCTTAACCTTGCTCCTCGCTCCTGGATCCATTATCCTTGTATTTTACCGGATCAGCAAGCCCCGCTTCCTGAAATCCTTTCAGGCGCAACAGGCACGAATCACACTGGCCGCAGGCAGTTCCATCCGCTCCCGGATCATAGCAACTATGCGTCAGAGAATAATCGACGCCCAATTCCATGCCCTTCCGGATAATCTGCGCTTTACTCCAATGAAGGAGCGGCACATGAATTTTTAATTTTTGTTTGCCTTCCGCGCCGGCTTTGGTCGCTAAGTTGGCCATACGTTCATAAGCATCGATATATTCGGGACGGCAGTCCGGATATCCACTGTAGTCCAGCGCGTTCACGCCGATAAAAATATCGGTCGAACCGATCACCTCCGCCCACGCCAGAGCGTAAGAAAGAAAGATAGTATTGCGCGCCGGAACGTAGGTTACGGGAATATCCTTTCCCATATCTTCCACACTGCGGCTTTTGGGAACGGCCAGATCATCGGTTAATGCAGACCCCCCGATGCGTCGCAGATCAATATCCACGGTCAAGTGCTCGGTCACCGAGTTGCACCGGGCAACACGCGCGGCTGCTTCCAGTTCGATCAGGTGGCGTTGGCCGTACCGGAAACTCAAGGCACATATCTCAAATCCCATGCTTCGGGCAATAGCCAGCGTGGTGGCGGAATCAATACCGCCGGAGAGTAAAACAACGGCTTTCTTCGATTTATCGGATGGTTGTACCATGGCCAGACTATTATCAGATTTTGTAATATATCACCCGAGCTATTTATCGGTCGAAGTTTCGATCCTGAAAAGTTTTCGCGTGTTGCGGGCTGCCGTCTGCGCTATGTCTTCCCAGGGCAGTTTTTTTATTTCGGCTACTTTCTTTGCCGTGTGAATAATGAAAGAAGGTTCGTTTCGTTTACCGCGATGAGGAACAGGCGTAAGATAGGGGCAATCTGTTTCTAAAAGGATTGTATCAAGCGGCGCCTGCCTGACAACGTCTTGCAGCACTTTTGACTTATCAAAGGTCACGACACCGGGCACGGAAATATAAAAACCCAGATCGATACATTGCCTGGCCATGGCCCAGTCTCCGGAAAAACAATGAAAGACTCCTAGGCGTACCCTGGAGGTTTTTACCATACGCAGTGTCTCTTCATGAGCGTCGCGGTCATGAATAATCACCGGCAGATTGAGTTCTTGAGCCAATTCCAGCTGTTTGGCAAACATTTCTATTTGTTTTTCTCTGGGCGAGATATTGCGGAAATAATCCAAGCCGATTTCGCCATAGGCGACAACTTTCGGGTCTTGCGCCAATGCTTTCAGTTCGTCGAAGGATTTGTCGCCGGCTTTGGCCACATCATGGGGGTGAACCCCGACCGTCGCGTAAATGTTCTTGTATTGATGGGCAATCGACAACGCCTTGCGGCTCAGTCCCGGATTTGTTCCCACCGTGACGATGCAGTCAACACCCGCAAGCCCGGCGCGTTCGATCACGTCATGGCGGTCGGAATCAAACTCTCTCATCTCCAGGTGGGCATGGGAGTCAATCAGCATGACTACTTTTCATTTCCCTGAAACGGAATTTCTTCGGCATTCTCCGCCACATCGGGAAGCTTTTTAAAAAGGCTGGATAAATCTTTTTCTGATAATTCACCAGTCAGTAATTTGCGGGAGATGATTCGGCGATCGATTTTCAGTAATTCCGAGTTGATTCTTTTGGACATTTCACTCCTCCTGAGGAATTTGACAAAATAATTTTGTCATAGGGTTTTAGCTGTGGCGGACTAGTATTATATTTTAACAACATAATCAAGTCCCAAGAGTTTTTATACATCTCGGCACGGGTTATCTTTTCAGGCGTGGATCGGTCGCGTCGCGTATTCCTTCACCCAATAAGTTATAGCCAACCACCGTGATTAAAATCGCCAGCCCCGGATAAAGTGACAGCCACCAGGCGATATCGATATTATCCTTACCCGCCGTCAGAATATTCCCCCAACTAGGCGTCGGCGGCTGTACGCCGATTCCCAAAAAGCTCAGAGCCGACTCCGTCAGAATCGCGCCGGCAATGCCGAGGGTAGCCGCAACCAGAATGGACGCCAACGCGTTGGGCAGAATGTGCATAAAAATAATCCGCGTATCGTTTGCTCCTATGGCCCGGGCCGCCTGAACGAAATCCCGTTCGCGAAGCGAAATAAAATCCGCCCGCACCAGACGAGTCACCCCCATCCAGCCGGTAAGCCCGATCACAATCATAATATTCCAGATCGAAGGCTCCAGAAAGGCAATCACCGCCAGAATCAGAAAAAATGTTGGAAAGCAAAGCATAACATCCACAAAGCGCATAATCGTCGCATCGATCCAGCCGCCGTAGTAGCCGGCAACAGCACCCAGAATCATCCCGATGAGAATAGCGAGACCCGTGGCGACAAAACCGACCTTCAGGGAAATACGCGCTCCCCAGATCATCCGGGAAAGAACGTCGCGCCCCAGCTGATCCGTGCCAAACCAGTGCTGTCCCGACGGCGGCGCCAGGACATTTTTCAAATCAATCGCGCCGGGATCGTAAGGTGCGATCACAGGCGCCAGCAGAGAGACCACAAACAACAACAGGACGATGCCGCAGCCGGTCATTGCCAGTTTATTTTTATAAAACATTTCCCAGAAGTTCATCGCAATCACCCTCAGGAAATTCTAATCCGCGGATCCGCTAAGGCGTAAGATACATCAGCAATCAAATTTCCCACCAGCGTCAAAATCGCGCCAATAAGTAATATCCCCATCACCGTCGGATAGTCGCGAGCCATCACTGACATGTAAAACAACTGCCCCATGCCTGGAATTGCAAAGATCGTTTCAAAGATAACGCTTCCACCGATCAGGCCGGGAATGGACAATCCCAGAATGGTGATCGCCGGCAAGAGCGCGTTGCGCAGGGCATGTTTATAAATGACCTGTCTTTCGCTCAATCCTTTGGCACGCGCCGTCAAAATATAATCCTGCCGGATGACCTCCAGCATATTGGCTCGCATGTAACGGGAAAGTCCGGCCAGTCCCCCAAAAGCGGATATGAAGACTGGTAGAATCAAATGTTTGGCCAGATCTACCAACTGCCCCCAGGCGCTCAGATATTCATAATTCAGAGATCGCAATCCCGAAATCGGCAGCCACCCCAGGGAAATACCGAAAAAGATCATTAAGAGCAGAGCCAGCCAGAAGGTCGGCACGGCAAAACCGATAAACACGAGCACAGCGGTCACTTTATCAAAAAGCGAATCCTGATGAACGGCCGATAGAACGCCAATCGGCACAGCCACCGCGATGATAATAAGCAACGACAGAAAATTGATAAGAATTGTTATCGGCAGACGCTCGAGAATCTTGTCGGAAACCGGCCGGTGGTCGGATGAAAAGGAAGTGCCCAAATCGCCACGCCCCAGTTTCTTCAGCCATGACCAGTACTGTACATGAATGGGCTTATCCAGTTCATACATGCTCATCAGCCGCTCTTTCATTTCAGCCGAAGCTTTCGGATTCATCTGCGTCTGCAAATCCGTTGGCGATCCCGGCGCCAAACGCATCACAAAAAAGCAAATGATCGTGATACCGAGTAGAAGCGGAATCATGAAGAGGACTCTTTTGATCAGATAGGTGGACATCCCTCTCTCCACGTCAAAAATTCAAATCTATTAATCCAAGCAATCTAAAATCGACATCTTTTGTAAATTGGCCGCCGACTGCCAAAGATGTTCTTTCGCATGCGCTTCCAGTGTAATCGTCGGTTTCACCTTTAACGCTTTCAACGCGGCAAAAAACGGATCAAACGGAAACGTCGCCGCGCCTATCGGCAAATGCTCATCGAACTTGCCGAAATTATCATGCAGATGCAAATGGCCGATATACCGTCCCATCTGCTCCATCCAGGTTTTTAAAGGCGCATAGGAGAAAACGTTGAAATGCCCCGTGTCAAAGCAAAAACAAACTTGATCTGAAGCAAGCATTTCGAATAGACGACGTAAGATGTGCGGCTCTTTTTCGTAAACATTTTCCAGCGCAATGAGGGTCCCTCCATCTCTGGCAAGCGGGATAAGCTGGTGCCAGAAATTGATGCTGTTTTCCAGCCATAGATCATCACAGTCCACATAATAGCGGTCGTCAAATGATGGGTGGCAGACAATTTTCAGAGGCTGAAAATACGGCGTCAGGTCGAACACCTGCCGAATCCTGTCCAGGCTGGTCTTCCGGATCCGATCATCGAGTGCGCCGGGCCTCAGATCCACAAAAGGAGCATGAAAAGTCACTTGGAGTCCGGCATCCTTCAGTGTTTGGGCTGTCTTGATGCACGAATTCTTATCCAGTGACTCTAACGTAAAGTGACTGAAGTATATCTCCAAGTTGAGCTTCTTCTCCAGGATCATCGGCAGATACTGGGGTAGGAGGTGATAAGGCATGTGTGTGTGGACTCTTCCTAAAATGTTAAGCATGTAAAATTCCCTTTAAAGATCAATAAGGGTTGATGATTTACCATAGTCATTTTTTTTTCACAACACTAATGAAGAGGCCCATCATCATCACGGTGACAACCCAAAATGACATATTGTTAAGTTTTAGTAATTGTGACATAGAAAAGACAGGT
>JAKLES010000057.1 GCA_022711575.1 Deltaproteobacteria bacterium
ATGGAAGATATGAAGGCGGCGGTATGCGCGGGCATGCCCGAAAAATGCTCAACACTGGTGGGAAAGGCGGCGCGCATGGCCCTGAAAATTATTCTCGACGAACAGGAAGCAAGAAAAGCAAAACAAGCTGAACTGCCTGTATTATAATTAACTGTTACGGCTTGCCGCCCGAATTCGCCTGTTGACTTAAAATGCGACTTCCATTCAATCGGTCTGAATGCCTTTTCATTCAGAAACTTTCTGGCACTGTGTTGCCGCCGGATAAATCATTTACAGGGTTTTCGGCGGTTTCATTTTTTTCGGCATCTTTATCTTGTTCCTGAATGACGTCATCATACTCTTCAATGACAATGCCGCGACGCACCATGATTTGATAGATTCTTTCTGCACGGTTCGCTGCATATCGGGAACGGCCGTTAGGGCGAAAACGCCGTGGATTGGGCAGTGCGGCGGCCAGTGTTGCGGCCTCACGCGCGCTTAAATCCCGCGCGGATTTTCCATAATATTGAAGAGCGGCTGTCCTAATGCCGAATAATCCGTCTCCCCATTCGGCAACATTCAAATAGAGTTCCATGATTCTTCTTTTGCTCAGTTGCCGCTCAATGCGCCAAGTCAGGATGGCTTCCTTGACTTTGCGAATCGGATTTTTAGCCGGTGTCAAATATAAATTTTTCGCCAGCTGCTGCGATATGGTGCTGCCACCAACTTTAAACTTCTTCTTCTTAAGGTCTTTTTCCAGCGCCTTCTGCATCGCATCAAAATCAAAGCCTTCGTGAGACCAGAATTTATCATCTTCCGCAATAATGACCGCTTTCATAACATATGGCGATATTTGTGAAAGAGGCGCCCAGGATGCCGAAATTTTTTTCTTAATGCCCTTTGCCTGCCAGGTATCTTCCCGATACTCCATAAAAGCGGTTTTACCGGGACGATTCTTCTGCAGCCTGGAAATATTCGGGTAAAAAAAATAACGTCCGATATCGATCACAAAAAAAGCAAAAATGGCAAGAACGCTCCATAAAATAATTTTTTTCCAGTTGCACATCAATATAGTATTCCTTTTTTTTCAGTTGTCGCTTCCTATACCTCATTAAAAAAGAATGCAAAATAAATTTGACAGGCTGTGATTTTTTTAGTAAGGAGGCACATACGAAGTTGGCGGAACGTTGTATGAGATTAACCTTCGTTTTCTGTGTGCAGTAAATTATCCTTGATAAATCTACACTTGGCGGCATTTAGCTGCAATCTGTGCACCGTTAACAAAATGGGGCCCCCCCCGCAAAAAAGGAGGTACTTCATGATGAAACGGCAGATTTTAGTAGCCACGGGATTGTTCGTTCTTTTTTTGTTGTTCTGTTTCAACACGGGCGCTTATGCGGGCCAATATAAAGTAAAAAAGGGCGAAAACCTTTCCACCATCTCCAAACATCTCGGCGTCAGCGTGGCTGAAATCAAAAAGACCAACCATCTTAAAGGAAACAATCTGAAGCCTGGCCAGATTTTGTACGTCAAACAAAAGCGTTCGGCTTCTTCTGTTTTCGTAAAATCAAAATCTCGACCCACTTCTACTTACACAGTAAAAAAAGGTGACACCCTCACTACCATCGCAAGAAAAACAGGCATCCCCTCTAAACAAATTGCCGCATTGAACAATGTTAATTCGAAAAACCTGCGCATCGGCCGCAAGCTTATTCTGTCAGAACCAAACCATACCGAAACCTCTCCAGTTGATGCAGATAATGAAGAGGAGGATTTATTAGACGAAGAAGAGGATGTCGCATCGTCTGATACATCCAGTGATATCGCCTGTGAAGAAAAAGCAAGTGAAGAGCTTTTGGGCAATTGGGGCAGCGTAGACGAAAGAAAATTATTTATTAAAGTCGCAACCGGGTTCCTGGGCGCTCCTTACCGATTTGGCGGCGCCACCGTCAAAGGAATTGATTGTTCGGCCTTTGTCCGTAAAATGTATGAATTTTTCAACATACACCTTCCGCGTACCGCCCGTGAACAATCCTTTGTCGGTGTTCGTATCGACCGCAGTGAACTGGTTGAAGGCGATCTGGTTTTTTTCCGGACCAAAAGACCGATTGGTCACGTCGGCATTTACATCGGCAACAATGAGTTTGTTCATGCTTCCTATAGATCCAAAGCCGTCCGCATTGACAGTCTGGATCAACCCTATTTTCAAAAAAGATTTCAACGCGCTGTTCGCGTCAAAGGTCTGAATGAAAACAAAGGCACCTGATCTTACGCCATTCCTTGAAACATATCTTTAAAAGAAGAGGCTTAAACGCCTCTTCTTTTATTTGTACACGGTTCTTTTGCCGGTTGATTATCCCCTGAGTTTATTATAAGAAAGCAACCTTATCGACCCGTTCATTTACATGAATAAATGACAAATAACCTGATAAAGATAATGTCAAAAATGAGCGGGATTTTAAAGATAATCTGCTGTATCAAGGAAGTATAAATGGGAAAAAACATTGTTGAAAAAATTCTCGCCGGACACTTGGTTTCCGGAACTCTTAAGCCTGGCGAGGAAATCGGAATCCGCATTGATCAAACCCTCACCCAGGATGCCACAGGCACAATGGCCTATTTACAGTTTGAAGCCATGAATGTCCCAAAGGTTAAAACGGAGCTATCTGTCAGTTACATCGATCACAACACGATTCAGATTGGTTTTGAAAATGCTGACGATCATCTTTATTTGCAAAGCATCGCGCAGAAATTTGGGATAATTCTTTCGCGCGCCGGCAACGGAATCTGCCATCAGGTGCATCTGGAGCGGTTCGGAAGCCCCGGTAAAACGCTGATTGGATCGGACAGTCATACGCCCACTTGCGGCGCACTGGGCATGATCGCCATTGGCGCTGGCGGTCTGGACGTGGCGCAGGCAATGGCCGGTGAACCCTTTTATCTCACCTGCCCTTCCATTATCAAAATCAATCTCAATGGCAATCTGAAACCTTGGGTTTCCGCCAAGGATATAATCCTCAAGGTACTGGAGATTTTCACAACAAAAGGCAATGTCGGAACCATTTTTGAATACGGCGGAGAAGGCATCGCATCGCTCAGCGTTCCGGAACGCGCCACCATCACCAATATGGGCGCGGAGTGCGGTGTGACCACGTCGGTTTTCCCCAGTGACAACCTCACCAGGCTATTTCTCAAATCACAACAAAGAGAAGCGGATTTTGCCGAATTGACCGCGGATATAGACGCGGCTTACGCCAAAATAGTGAATATTGATTTATCTCAATTGGAACCCCTGACGGCTAAACCGCATAGCCCGGATCATATCGCCACCGTGCGCAGTATGAAGGGCATCCCGGTCAATCAGGTCTGTCTGGGCAGCTGCACCAATTCTTCCTATAAGGATTTGGCAACGGTTGCCAAAATTCTCAAAGATAAAGTGGCGCATCCCGATGTCAGTTTTATTTTAGCGCCCGGTTCACGTCAGGTTCTTGATAATCTCGCCCGCGACGGTTACCTCGCCTGTCTCATCGCATCCGGCGCGCGGCTGATGGAAAACGCCTGCGGTTTTTGCATCGGCAACAGCCAAAGCCCGAAATCCGGCGCTGTTTCCCTGCGCACATCGAACCGTAATTTTTTGGGACGATCGGGGACCCTGGATGCCGATATTTATCTGGTCAGTCCCGAAACAGCGGCTGCTGCGGTTATTACCGGTCGCTTCACTGACCCACGGGATTTGCCGATGGAGTATCCTCAGGTCGAAATGCCTCTAAGCTTAACCGTTGACGACAATATGATTCTCCGTCCGGACAACTCGCAAAGCAACATCGAAATTTATCGCGGCCCGAATATCGGCGCTCCACCCGTAAATTCGGCACTTCCCGATACTCTTTCCGGGCAAGCCACCATTAAAGTCGGTGATAAAATCACAACGGATCATATCATTCCCGCCGGGGCGCGGATGAAATATCGTTCGAACATTCCCAAATATTCAGAATTCGTTTTTGAAAATGTCGACGCCTCTTTTGCCAAGCGTGCCTTGACACTGAAAGAATCGGGCAAGCACAACATCATTGTGGCGGGCCTGTCTTACGGTCAGGGATCGTCGCGTGAGCATGCCGCTATCTGTCCTATGTATCTGGGCGTGCGGGCGGTTATCGCCAAATCCCTGGAAAGAATCCACGCCGCCAATCTGATCAACTTCGGCATCCTGCCTTTGACCTTCGTTCAGGAAAGCGACTATGACACCATCGGACAAGGAGACGATCTGGAAATTGCCGGGGTCAGAACCGCTATTATGGAAGGCCAGAACCTGTTCGTACAAAACAAGACCAAAGGCACCTCTTTCCCGGTTCATTACACGTTATCATCAAGACAAAAACAAATCATCTTGGCCGGCGGCGCGCTCAATGTCCGCAGCCATCAATAAAACAGACAGGGAGTAACTTTTTTTACATGACAAAAAAAATTAAAGTAAAAACCACCCTCGTCGAAATGGACGGCGATGAAATGACCCGCGTTATGTGGCAGATGGTAAAAGACAAACTGCTTTTGCCCTATCTGGATATGGATATCGACTACTTTGATCTTCACGTCAAACACCGTGACGATACGGATGATCAGGTCACCTTTGACGCCGCCCGCGCCATTATGAAATACGGCGTTGGAATCAAATGCGCCACGATTACGCCCAATGAAGACCGCGTCAAGGAATACAGCTTAAAAAAAGCATGGAAAAGCCCCAACGGCACGATCCGCGCAATGTTGGACGGCACGGTTTTTCGAAAACCCATTCTTGTCAATAATATTAAGCCGAGTGTTTCTTCCTGGAAAAAGCCTATTACCATCGGCCGTCACGCTTATGGCGATGTCTATGATAATTTTGAATTACATATTCCCCGGGCGGGAAAATTGGAAGTCGTCTTCACCCCGGCCAATGGTGACAAATCGCAAACAACGTTCGTGAAAGATTTCCCGTCGGCGGGCATTGTTCAAATCAACCATAACATGGAGCAATCGATTTTGAGTTTTGCCCGGGCGTGTTTTACCTATGCCCTTGCCGAGAAAATTGACGTGTGGTTTTCCACGAAGGACACCATTTCCAAAATATATGACGCGGGGTTCCGCGATATCTTTGACCGGGAATTTGCCAATAACTGGAAAGATCGATTTGCAAAGGCCGGAATCGAATACTTCTTCACATTGATCGATGACGCGGTCGCCCGCATTATGAAAACTGAGGGCGGCATTTTATGGGCGCTCAAAAATTATGACGGCGACGTGATGTCGGATATGATTGCTTCCGCAAGCGGTTCTCTCGCCATGATGACATCGGTGCTGGTTTCTCCCAATGGCTGGTTTGAATATGAAGCCGCGCACGGCACCGTGCAAAAACATTACTACAAACATTTAAAAGGCGAGGAAACCTCCAGCAACTCTATGGCGCTCATTTTTGCGTGGACCGGCGGGCTGCGCAAACGGGGGGAACTGGATGGCACGCCGGATGTCGTCAAATTTGCCTCTCAGGTTGAAGAAGCGGCACTGGAAACCGTTGAAGGCGGCATCATGACCGGTGACTTACTGCTTTTAGCCGAAAAGAAACCATCCAACAAAAAAGTCAACACCGAAGGTTTTATCGACGCGATCGCGGCAACATTGAAGAAAAAGCTCCATGGTTAATTTCTTACCGAATCTGCTGGATTTCACCCTGGAGGAAATGGAAGCATTCATCGCCTCCTCCGGCAAGGAAAAGTTTCGCGCCCGACAGATCATGAAATGGCTCCATCAATCAGGCAGCACATCCTTTGATGCCATGACGACGCTCTCCCGCGATTTCCGAAAAACGCTCTCGGCATCCGCCCGCATCCGGAGACCGGAAATTGTCAAAATTCAAAAATCGCAGGATGGCACGCAAAAGGCTCTCCTCCAGCTGGAAGACGGCCTCTTTATCGAAAGTGTGCTCATTCCCGGGAAAAGCCATTGGACCATTTGTATTTCCACACAGGCCGGCTGCGCAATGGGCTGCGAATTTTGCCTGACCGCGCGCCAGGGCTTTAAACGCAATTTAACGCCGGCGGAAATTGTCGGGCAATTGATTACCCTGAAGCACGAGACACCGGAGGGCGCCGCCATCAACAATATTGTGATGATGGGCATGGGCGAACCTCTGGCTAATTACGCCAACACGCTTAAGTCGATCCAAATTCTAACCTGTGATTTCGGTCTGGGAATGTCCAACCGCAGAATAACGGTTTCCACCTGCGGGCTCGCGCCGCAAATCGTACAATTGGGCAACGACATCTGCATCAATCTGGCCGTGTCTCTGAACGCGCCCGATGATGAAATCCGAAACCGGCTCATGCCGATTAATAAAAAGTATCCGCTACAAGCGCTGCTGGATGCTTGTAAAAAATACCCCATGCCGGGACGGCGTCTGCTGACTTTTGAATATATCCTGATTGACGGCGTCAATTCATCGCGGGCGGACGCGGAAAAGCTGGCCCGGCTGCTGAAAAATCAACGCTGTAAATTGAACCTGATTGTTTTTAACGAATACCCCGGGTCTGCGTTTAAATCGCCATCTTTAAAGGACGTGGAAGCTTTTCAGCAGATTCTACTGGACAGGCACTTCACCACCATGCTTCGCAAAAGCAAAGGCAGCGATATTCT
>JAKLES010000058.1 GCA_022711575.1 Deltaproteobacteria bacterium
CCGGGACCGATTAAATCGTCCCACCAGCCTGGTGTTTTGTCATCGGGAGAAAGTCCTGCCGCATGCGCATCACCCGAAAGCGCGTGGCAGACCAAAATAGCATTTGATTTGTCTGCATTAAGCTTGCCGTATGTCTCATAGGCAATCGTTACAGGACCGATGCTGCGTCCTGACTTGAGTTGCAACGGGTAAGACGGTTCGGCAAAGGTAAAGTATTGTGTATGCACAATGCCTAAAGAATCTTTTTTCAACTTCTCTCTTTCTTTCACTATTTCCATGAAGAACTCTTATTTTCCCTTTTTGATTGGTCTGGCTTTAGGCTTGGTGGTGCCTTTTTTGCCTTTCTGGCCGATGACCAGTTGAGCAAGTGTTACAGAGGCCATCGCCTTCTTGATCGTATTGCTTAGCTGAGTCCAGGTATCTCTTGCCGTGCAGACCGATACTCTCTTGCACACATCCGGATTTTTAACGCAGGTCACCAGGCAGGTTTCTCCTTCGACCGCTTCCACAATGTCGCGCAATGAAATATCCTTCGGCCCTCTCGCCAGGGCATAACCGCCGCGTGCACCCCGTATAGATCGAAGGAGTCCGGCAGCCCTTAAGGGGATGACGATCAAACTCAGGTATTTTTCCGATATATCTTCACTGGCGGCGATGTCTTTGAGAAAGACCGATTTATCACCGCCTGCGACTGCCAGTGCGATCATCAACCGGACGCCGTATCTTGATCGTGTGGATAGCTTCATAATCAAATACTCTTTTTAAAATGCCTTTTTCATGCAGGGTGGCAAAACTTTAAAAATGGATGATCACAATAGGTGATCAAACACTATTCTATTGGTAGTAATTAAGGCAGAAATCAAAATTTGTCAAGAATTATGCCTGAAAAAGAATTCAGTAGTTATCGGGATTTCGTAAAGTTAAAGGGAATACCTTGGTTATTTGCTTCGGACAACTTTGCTGACATGCCGTGCAATCAATTTTCCCAGTTCAGACGCATTACTTGTGGTTTTAATGGATGGCTGATCGGCAAGAGAAAGATTTTTTTCATGGACCGTTTTGCCGTTTGACGCGTCAATTAATCTAAGTTGCGCCGTCATTTTCGCAGGGCCGGTTTTTGTCTGGCCGCGTATCTGTTGCGTTTCGCTGAGGTAGGTAAGGTGGACTTTGATAATGATCGTATCTACTTCCCGCAGAGAAGCTGACACGGTTTTAACGATTACCGGCATGGTGCCGATTGTTAGCAGTTCTTGAAACGTAGCTTCCTTACAAAGGACGGCGGCATTCGGATGCCTCTTAACCAGATTCTGATCGGCTTCAAAATTTTGAATAATGACTTTATGGTAGGTGTTTTCTGTCAGAGTATCGTTTTGCGACGCTTGATCCTGATTAAATGTTGCGGTTTTCTCTACGCCGCATGATATCAAAGACAACAGACATACACTGATCATCAAAAAGATAAGATATGAATAGAGCGTTTTTTTGTTTTTTAGCATGGTGCTTTCCGCGGGAAAAGTATTTTTTAAATTTTAAAAACCTACAACATTTTATGTAAAAAAAACAGCCGATAATTTCTTTGCCGACAGGAAGAATCATTATGGTTGCCGCTTGATCAGATCGTCTTTCTGTCGAATAAAAATATTTTATAATTTATCATCGGTAATGATTGATTTTTAGCGATGAAATTGATAGCATTTATCCACAATTCAGCGCGGAAGGATAGAGATCAGTTTGAAAAAGATAGCAGTCCTTATTTTGTGTTTTTTATTTTTACCAGTTGCAGGATATCCGGCCCAAAAATCTTTTCGTCCACTTTGTGTAAAAGCGGCAATGCTTGTAGAATTGAGTACCGGCAAGGTTCTTTACCAGCAAGATGCCGATAAGGTGATTCAGCCCGCCTCCTTGTCCAAGATCATGTCGCTATATTTGATCGCCGAAGACATTGAAAAGCATAAGGCAAGGTATTCCGATCTTGTCACAATCAGTGCCAACGCCGTTCACACGGGGGGGTCTAAAATGCTCTTTGAAACTGGCGCTCAATACGAAGTATTTGATCTGGTCAAGGGCATGGCTGTTCATTCCGCCAACGACGCTTCCGTTGCTCTGGCCGAACATTTCGGGGGAAACGTGAACAATTTTGTTTTACGCATGAATGCCAAGGCCAGCCAGCTTGGCATGAAACACACCCATTTTGTCAATCCCCACGGCTTACCGAGCAAAAAACAAACAACAACCGCCCGGGATATTTGTAAACTGTCGCGTGATTATCTGAGGCGTTTTCCAAATTCAAAAAAAATTCATTCCATCGAAAGCTTTACTTTTAATAATCTTGTCCTGACCAATCGCAATGATCTCCTTCACGACTATCCGGGAGTGGACGGACTAAAAACAGGCTATGTTGGTGCTGCTGGATTTCATCTTATCGCGACAGCGAATCGGGGTAACGTAAAATTGATGGCGGTCGTTCTCGGAGCGGAAAACCGGAGGATTCGCTCTCAGCAGGCCAGGAAATTGCTGGATTATGGTTTTGTTAAGGTCGGCGAAAAACACACCAAAAACCGAATCGGTGGGTAAATTCTGCTTTTGACGACGCCATCGATCCTGATGATTTCCAGAATACAGAATTAATCATTCACGGTGACGGTTCGACTGTTTTATCCGAGGCATCGACCGACTTGGGACGGTCCGCAAAGATATATAACTTATCGCCGGGAGCAATCTTTTTGCTGCTGCCAATCGAGTTCCAAATCGTCAGAGCTTTATAGGGAATGTTAAAACGGGAAGCAATGCCTGTGAGGCTGTCTCCTTTTTTGACCGTATAAACAGAATCATTTTTCAGGGTGAACCATTCGGCGATGAGTTGATCATAGCGTTCACGAAAGCCGCTAGATGATCCCTTGGGAATATTCATCTGATAGGTCCCGGCAGGCAGATGATAATACTTGATTTGCGGGTTAAGGTCTTTAATGACTTTAAAATAGGTATTAGCCGCCTGCGCGATGATGTGAAGGGGGACGGGTTGATGGGTCTGAATTTCAACCGTATCAAACTGCCGGGGTAGATAGAAATCATCTTTGGATAGGACGTAACCGAATTTTGACGGATTAGACATGATGATCTTTGCCGCCAGGATTCGGAAAACATATCTCTGCGTTTCCTGATTTAAGTAAAGATCGTAATAGTTGTTAACTTTCTGAACCAGAATTTCAGATTTCAGACCGTCTTCACCCATGTTATAAGCGGCGGCAGCGAGCGTCCAGGAGCCAAAGAGCGCATAAAGGTTCCTAAGATATTTCGTTGCCGCTTGTGTTGCTTTGTAGACGTTTCTCCTTTCATCAATGTCGCTGCTGACTTCAAGACCGTATCTTGTTCCCGTGCTTTCGATAAACTGCCAGTATCCCACAGCGCCTTTATTGGAGAAGGCCAGCGGCCGCAAAGAACTTTCCGCGATGGTAATATATTTAAGATCATCCGGCATGGACTGGGCTTTCAGGGTATTCTCAATATCGGGAAAGTAACGGTTGGCGCGTTTCAACCAGAGAATGACATCGTCGCTGCTGTCCAGCGATACCAGCAATTCTCTTTCGAGCCGTTCTTTTACATCCGGATCGTTGAGGGGCACCGGTTCGCCGCAGAAGTTGAGTGGTTCAGTAATTCTGATTGCTTCAAGCATTGCCCGTCCGGTAGATTGCGACGCTTTGTTCTGAGTATGACCAGTTGATACGCAGGTGATAATGATCATGAACAATATCGTTAATTGAAATAGCGGGTGTATTAACTTCCTCAAAATAGATCCTCCCCATAGAAATAAGGTGGTTGTATTAATTGCTTTCTGATTTGGACTTGATAGAAGGATTGGCCATGTTGTCGCGGATTTCCTTGAGTTCCTTCGTGGCGCCCTCTTTGATTTCCTTGGATTGTTGAATCGCGGAGTCTTTCGCCTCTTTCAGTCCTTTGGGAATATCCTCTTTCATCTCTTTGACATCACGCACGATAGAATTTTTCGTTGCCTCTACGGTTTTATCTAATTCTTTTTTTACTTTTCTGGCGTCATCGGCAATTGCAGCGCCAATACTTTTATCCGTTGTTTTCTGGCCCTCCTCGGCGGTGGATACGGACGCAGAAAAGCCGAGAAGAAAATAAACGGCAAACAGGCAAATCACTAATCGTTTCATTATATTTTCTCCCTTAGCGTATTTTTTGATTATTAGGACGGCTAAATTATAGGCAAAAAGGAAAACAATTGTCAATGAAAGGAAATATGATGTCCTATTTATCCTTGCATTAAAATATCGAAGTTGTAAGATGGCGGGCAATTAAGCATAATTATCTACTTTCATTCATCATGGACGATTAAAAGGTAAAATTGATGGAAAGATAATGAATCATCAAAGTGAAAGGAATAGACATGAAAAAGCTTAGTTTGATATCGAGCCTAATTCAATAGGTGATCACCTTCAAAAAGAAGTCTGTAAATAATCGGGAGGGTTCGAAAAAATCATGGAAAGAGATAAATCCAAAGGGAAAAATATCCGGGTTTGTTCTATTTAATATTTTACATGCCACTTGAACTAAAAAGGAGATGACGATGAAGAATCTAAATTATCTGAGCATTGCCGAAGATGCCATGAATAAAATCAAACGAGGAGCCTTCTTAACCGTTAAGGCCGCAGATGCGCTCAACACCATGACTATCGGCTGGGCCACTTTCGGATTCATCTGGCAAAAGCCGGTCATGATGGTGGCGGTGCGCGATTCTCGTCATACCTTTGGTATTATAGAAAAAGCTCGGGATTTTACGGTTACAATACCGTCAGGCGATACGAGTACAGCAATCGCTTTTTGCGGAACGAAATCGGGCCGGGACGTGGACAAGTTCAAGATGTGCAATCTGAAAACGCAAAATGGACGGAATGTCGCGTCGCCGATAATTCAGGTGTCGGGGATACATTTTGAATGCAAAATCGTTTTCAAATCCGCGATGAATCCGGTTCATCTGGATAATAATTATGATAAGACTCTCTATCCGAAAAAAGATTACCACACTCTCTACTTTGGCGAGATCCTGGCCTGTTACGAAACTGAATGATTGTTGAAAGATTGTCGCGATCAGAAGGGTAGGGTATGAAACTTTTTGCCATCAGTGATATTCACGGGGCAACTAAACCCATCAACAAAGCTGCACCACTCATCCGCGCGGCAGATTGGGTTGTGGTCGCCGGTGATATAACCCATACTAAAACTCGGACAGAAGCGGCCGATGTTCTTGCCTGCCTCGAACAATATTCGACAAGGATCCTTGCTGTTCATGGCAATTGGGACAGGTTGGAGGTTAAAGAATTACTTGAGGAAAAAGGGTACAGCCTTCACGGGAACGGTAGGATACTGGATGGGATCGGCTTTATCGGTATGGGCGGATCTTCGCCGACGCCTATAAAAACGGCCACAGTTTATACGGAGAATGAAATCGACCTTATCCTCCGGGCAGGATATGAGCAAGTGGGGGATGCTTCACAAGTCATTCTGATCTCCCATGTTCCACCCCTGGGCGTCCGGGACCGCTCATTCATAGGTCTTCGAGGCGGTAGTCGCAGTGTGAAGGCTTTTCTCGAAGTAAATCCGGTCAGTCTCTGCGTGTGCGGCCATATTCATGAAGCGGCCGGGATTGAGCGCTTTTGCAGCACCCTGGTAGCCAACTCAGGGAGCTTCAAAAAAGGCCATTACATGTCCATTGAAATCGGTCCGGACCTTGTGGCAACACGCGGCAGAGTTGTCTATTGATCATGATTAGTCTTGTGCCTTCGTTCAAAATCTTTTAGCTTCGCGCTTTTATCCTTCAGTATTAGCAATTTTAACACCAAATTTCTTTTGACATATACGACTCTCTTGTCATATGCTTCTATCATGAAAATAAAAACAATTCTGATCGGCGTCATATTGGTCATTGCTTTTTTAGCGCTTGCGAGCTGTCAAAAACGGAGTGCTGTTCTTATTGACTATCAAGAGCCTCCCAAAGATTATAGTCGTGCTTTACCCCCGGGCGAGCTGGCCCTGAGAAAAATTACCGATCCTAACCAAATTCCCGACTACAAGCGGGCTTTATCTGATATGGACGGTTTGGCGGAAGCAATTGAGCGCAGTCTGAACTATATGGCAAAACCGTCCAGCAAAGCTTTCTATCCTTATGGCGACATCACCCATGAACATGCAGTAAGAAGTTTGCAGGAACTGAAAAAACTGGTTACTTCGGGCTTGTCGCCTCAGCAGATGAACGAGTTATTGCGGGAAAAATTCGATACATATATTTCGGTCGGCTGTGATGATCAGGGGACTGTATTGTTTACGGGATACTACACGCCAATTTTTAACGGTTCACTTACAAGCACAGATCTCTTCAAGTATCCTTTATATAAGTCGCCTGCCGATCTGGTGAAAGGACCTGACGGGACGATTCTGGGGCGAAAGGGACCGGATGGAAAGATCCAGCAATATCCGAGCAGGGAGGAGATACAAAATTCCAATATCCTTGCCGGTAATGAGCTTGTATGGCTCAGCGACCCGTTTGAGGTTTATAT
>JAKLES010000059.1 GCA_022711575.1 Deltaproteobacteria bacterium
CCCGTAAATAAAATCTGCCCCGGTATATTTGAAGATCAACTCTATCCTCATCGATACAGGCTTTTGCGATGGCATCCACAAATTTGGCAACGTTCTCAATCAGCAGTTGATTATCGGACCGGTAGATTTTAACGATTTGAAACAATCTAAAAAAAGATCGCAGCAACAGGTCTTCGGAAATAACTTTGTCTTCCACCATTCTTGACTTCAATTATGCTCTCCTTACAACTTTCCGACTTTCCTTCTGGCCGATCCTGTAGGCGCGTCTGATGCCCGGAAAAAAACTTTGAGCGGCTGAATTCAGTATGCTTCTCGTATTCCATTCTTTGGGCATCAAAAATAACGAGAGGGCGGCGCCCTGCCGATGCGGGTCCATCGATAAGCCGAGCAGCGATTTCCAATCCCGCTGTAAAAGAATTTTTTGGAGAAGAGGAATGGTCTGAGGGCCGGCGCATCGCCCTAAAGCGCGGTAACAGTCCAGAAGATGCTCCCGATTGGTTATTTTGTGACGTTTCTTCTCCAGATAGGCCAGAAGGAGTCGTTCAGCCGTTGAACTTCTTTGTTGACCAAGATACTTACAAATCAGGCGTTGAATCGCGGGCTGTTCATTTTCTATCCGCGAAAAAAGTTTGCAGATATTTTCGTAATCACGCTCAGCCAGCGCATGAATGGCGTATTCGCGTACCTTTGTCGAGGTGTGTTTTGTCAAATCAAAGAGCAGCTGGGTGGTATTGTGTGCGCCGACAACGCCGAATGTGGCGATAAATCTTTGAACAAAGCGCTCATCCATGGTATCGACCAATTCGGTTATGCTGATGCGCCCCGCGCCGGCGTGGATGGCGATTACTTCGATAAACATATTTTCTACGCGAGGGTGCTTCATCCGCGGCAACATGGGAATAAGGGTGTCAATGACTTCAGGCGGCAACATCAACAAAAATTTGCTGAGCGCATTCATCAAAGCATCGGTTGCGGTATTGATATGAGACCAAACCTGTTCCAAAACGTTCAGGATCTCCGGGGTGGAAATTCTCTGCCGGAAATTGGCCGACAAATTCTGTAAGCTCGGGTTGTCCGGAGGGGCGGTTTGAGACAGGTTTTCGATACTTTCTAAAAAACTCAGAATATAATTGAATTCAGCTTGGGATAGGGCATACTGAACCTCGCCGACTAAAAAATCAGTGACCGTAAGGTAATCTTCCGACGATTGCTGTTCGCGTAAAATAAGCGCCAGAACATCAAGACAGTCCCTGGTGCAATTCCGCGACTCCTCCTCGTGGATCATGGCTTTTATTTTATTTTCTTCTGTGAAATTTAATTTAAAGGAGCCTTCTTCTGTTTCCGACAGATTAACCTTCCCGGCGAAGGTGGGAGATTCCAAAGTCCTTTCTTCCGTTTGTTCTTTGGAAATAGGGCTGGCCTTCAAATTTGAAAACTCTACAATCGGCTCGCCCATCCAGATGGCGTCATCGACTTTATAATTCAAGTGAGGAAGATCGGCCTCCCACAAAGCCGTGCTCAGATCATCCTCCGCTTCTTCCCGGAAAGAGCGGTGCTTCGTCAGCAAATTCAGAAAGGTATTTAATTCTCCAATGTCCATCCCTTCTCGAAACTCAAACCATTGAATGCCGTCCCTGAAAAGGGGCGTCGTCAGAAACGGTTCGTCAGGTTTGTCCTGATGAACGATTTCCTCTTGAAAAAGCAATTTGCCTTCCTCAATATTCAGCCGTAAGAGTTCATGGCCGGCAAAATATTGATCAAGACATTCCTTTGCTGTGCTTAAAGATTTTTGGCTGATGCTGTGGTTTTCCGGGTAAAGCGCATAGTTTTTAAGAGCCAGGACAAATGCGGCGACAAAACTCTTTACGGCAAGAAATTCTTTTGCTGTTTGAGATCTTTCGGTAGGGGATGCGTCTAATGTCTTCGTCATCTGCATGAAGATTTTAATAATCAAAAAAAATTGGCATGTCAAGTAAGTATATGCAATCGCTAATCAATATCTGAGACGACGCCGCTCGGGTTAATTTTTTGTTTATTCGGTTCGAGCGGTGCGCCGGATAGTTTAAATTTACGGATGATGGTGAAAATCACGGAAGATGAGAAGAAAAAAGGCATCACATAGTCTGCGTTTTAAAAAGCCAAATGGTTGATAATTAAAGATAAAACGATTGAGTTGTGTCCGAATTCCATCAGCGATTCATTTCGGGCATAGTCCTTGCTCTATGTTGCCGCAAAGGGGAAGTTGTGCTTCACCGATAAGACAGCTCAAAGGATCAAAATTGGAAGGAAGTTTATACTGTGTTCCGTGCATTTTATAAAAAAATAGGCCAAAGCCGGTTTACATGGAGGGATCTGATAATTGTTATGGCGCTTATCGGCATTCTGGCGACCATCTTTATGTTGCAGTTCACTGCATTCAGGTAAGGGGAGTGTTCATCTTGCAGGAAAAAAACGGAAATCAGATTCCCACAGCCTTTGAGGCGTTGGCGCCAGAGGCATATATGCCGCGCCTTCAGTTATTTGTCCGCATGCTGTTGGGCGCCCTGTCGGCTTTATACTTTAATTTTATTACAATTCCCCCGCTCATTTTATCCATTACCCAGATCAATTGCATTATTCTTTTCTATTATGCGCTGCATATCTTCGGATGGTGGTATTATCAGAAGCATGGCGCGAAAATTATGATGTTTCGCCTGGGTTCATGGATAGATGTTGTGGGAGCATTCACCGCGATTCTCTGCGATCCGTTTATCATTCCTCCCACGATACTGCTGTTCCTGATTGCCGTGCTCGGCAATGGAATCCAGCATGGGCTGTACATCATCGTCGAATCAATGATCGGGGCGTTTATTCTCGGTATGACCGCGCTTGTTGTTCATTACAGAGTTCTCGGGGTATGGCCTCCCTATAATTTGTACTTTTATGTGTTCTTTATTATTGTCGGCGTGAACTATTCATATTTCCTGGTGCGACGCATTGAACTGATGAAGAAGGAAGCCATCAGAATCAGCGAATACGACAGCCTAACAGAGACACTGAACAGACGGGCATTTTTCCGGGTTGCGGAATATCTGCTTCTCCTTAATGAACGGATGCGTATTCCCCTTGTTTTCATATTCATTGATCTTGACAATTTCAAAGCAGTTAACGATCAGTTCGGGCACGACATGGGTGACAAGGTCCTTAAACATTTTTCCGATATGGTGCAATCAAACTTCAGGCAGACCGATATCGTTGCAAGATATGGCGGTGATGAGTTTGTCATACTCCTGACAAACACATCTCGCGAGGATGCGGAATCGGCTGTGCGGAAGCTCCAGGTTGAATACAGAGAATGGGCACAAAATAATGGATTGCCCGTTAGTTTTAGTTTTGGTCTGGCTGTGGCTCCCGAGGGGAGAAGCAAATTAGGTGATATCCTGAAACAGGCGGACGCTGCATTGTACGGGGCGAAGATGAAGGGGTGTGAAAGCAATAAGGCACTCCCCGTTGTTAAGACAAAGAATGGGGCTGCTGAAGGGACATCATTCAATGAGGCCGCGAAGCTCCGCTCGATGCCTGCAGCGCATGTTTGACGTTGCGTCTGCGGCGAACACCATCCGACGATGTTGGGTGCAGAAAATCAATCATTTCGATGGTACTTGTATTTCGTTAGCAACCATTGACAAGAGTAGGGAGCGTAGTGATGGGTTCAGAAATAATGAGCCGTATAAGACCTGTTTTAGATATGAGAATGTTGAAAATGACCACGGATCGCAAACGAATTACGCGGAGCATTACTTCCGTCTTTCGCCTGTTCTCAGGTCTTATTCAAAACACGTTCCTCCTGATGCGCGAAGGATACCGGTCTGTAAGTCTGCGCTTCAAGATTGCATTCTTTGTGGTTGTTTTGATGACCTGCACCTCTTTCGGCCTCTATATTATTACAGTCCAGATCATGAATAACTATTTACAGAATGAAATTATTAAGCGCGGCGAATCTGTGGGCAAAAGTATTGCGGCAACTGCCGGATTCAGCCTTCTGTCCAAAGACCTGTTAAGCTTGGATAATCTTGTTTTTAAAGCAAAGGCTTCAAATAGCGACATGGAATACGTGACGATCGTCTCGCCGGACAAGAAGGTCATGGTTCACAGCGAGATGGCCATGAGCGGTAAGATTCTGCCGGTTACTCCGGGCAAACTGGTTCGGAAAAGCCAGGATGGAACAACTGTAAGAGAATCGTCCGGGTCATCAGGCTCATTCTTCGAAATATCCAGCCCTATTGTCTTTATGAATAAATCCATGGGGAGTGTCATACTTGCTATTAACAAGTCCGTCTTAGTGCAGGCGCAAGGTGAGGTTCGTGACAAGATATTTATCGTCTTCGGCATTATTCTTATTCTGGGGACAATTGCCAGTGTTCTCCTGGCATCCTTCCTCATCAAGCCCATCAGAGAACTCTCATTTGGAGTTGATGAACTGAAAAAAGGAACTTCAACAAGCCCTCTAAAAATTTACGCTGACGATGAGTTGGGTAAACTGACTATCAATTTCAATGAAATGTCATCCACGATTACCGAGCAGCAGAGCAAGCTGAATAAGTATGCCCGCGACCTGGAAGAGGCATACGTTTCAATAGTCCGGGTGGTGGCGGCAGCCATCGATGCAAGAGATTCTTACACCCATGGTCATTCCGCCCGGGTGTCAAAACTGTCCGTGCTCGTCGGCGAGGCCATAGGTCTTTCAACGGAAGAGCTGAAAGATCTTGAAGTGGCCTGCCTTTTTCATGACGTGGGAAAGATCAAGACACCGGATGCTATCTTGCTCAAGCCGGGCAGGCTCAGTGAGTCTGAATATGAGGAAATGATGCTTCACGTAGAACATGGAACGTCCATCCTCGACAAGGCGCCTTCACTGCGCAAGTACATCCCAGCAACCAGACACCACCACGAACGTCAGGATGGAAAAGGGTATCCCGACGGACTGTCCGGGGCCAGTATTCCGCTCTTTGCGTCCATCATAGCCGTCGCTGATACATTTGACGCCATGACTTCAACCAGACCATACAGAGAGGCTTTTTCCAAAGAGGAAGCTTTACGGGAATTGGTGCGTATGGCGGGAACGCAGTTAAGGGCGGATCTTGTCGATGTTTTCGTGGAAATCATTGATGAAAGAAGCGGCGGGCATTTGCCCGTTGTTTTTGCGAGGGCAGTCTGATGATGAATTTTCAAAGAGCTGTCTGGATTTTTGCGGCCCTTACCCTTTTGCTTGCCTTTCCATCATGCATGCAGATGAAAAGATTTCTATTACCGCAAACGAATGGTCAAACACTGAGCCAGGCCAGGCAGAACATGACGGCAGGCAAGTATCAGAAGGCGATCGACCTTTACAAGGCAGAGTATGAGAAGCACCCGCAAGATCGGGCACTCGTCAAGGAGTATGTGAAAAGTCTGGAGGAGATCAAGACGGCCGGCGACAGGGCGCTGCATCGAGAGGACTTTGAGTTTGCCGGTAAATCCTACAACGTTCTGTTGAAGAATTATTCGGACTTTAAAGGCTTTACAAACATGCTCTCATTCGACAGAGCACAACTTCATTCAAGGCTCACAAACTGCAAGACTGCTCTCTCCAAGAAAGGTTTTCAAGAATATCGGGAGGGTGACCTCAGCGAGGCAATTTCACTTTGGCAGAATTACCTTGCGCTTGATCCTCATAATGCGGACATTAAAAAAGCCTTGAATACGGCTAGGACGCAGCAGAAAAACCTCCAACAAACGCAATAGCCACCGGCTGGAAGGCGACGAAACTTCCCGACGCCACCTGGCACAAACTATTCGCGTTCGGCGATAAAAACAGACGCTGCCCACCACATTTTTTAATCAAGATTGTCTTGACACACAAGGCCTCGTTTCCTATACTTTACCCCCAATCAACAAGAGTTAAAAAACAATGCGCAAGTATATTCCATTTTTGGAGGTGATCTGAAATGTGGGAGAAATTAACCGATACGGCAACGGATACTTCAAGTCACAGATTGAAAGTTCCGGGAGGATGGATCGTCAGAACAGTTGTCAAGACAAACGACTCTGCCGGTGCAGGCTGTGCAGTGGAACAAACCTTTGTCAGTGATCCGAATTATGATTGGGAGTTGGAGACGGAAGACCTCTAAAAAAAGGGAAACAGCATGAATTACAAGGAGCGCTTAAAGAAGCGGATTGGAAGTAAATGCAGGGCTGATCTGGACGCTGGTTTTGATCACGTTGTCCTTGGATTTGATGAGCAACAATATGACAGCATTCTGGAGAATGTCACGAGTGAATATGTCACCTTGAGGGTCATTAAAGATAATACATTCCGCGTTTATCCTCTCGGTAATACCTCTTTACGTTTGTACGGGTGGAATAAAAATTTATGAACGCTTTGGTGACTGGCGCTACAGGATTCATAGGCTCGGTTCTTGTTCGGGATCTGATGGCGAAGGGTTATCATGTGAGGGCGCTGGTGCTGCCGGAAGAAAAAGCCGATACCCTGGAAAAACAGGGAG